>CATKYP010000020.1 GCA_949840855.1 uncultured Bacilli bacterium
TTGCAAATAATATTTAAGGAGAAAAATAAGATTAAATCTCTTAAAATTTGGGATATAATTATTAAAAACCTGTAACATTTTTTTAATATTACAGGTTTTATATTAGTAACTTTAGCAGTAAAACAACTGAAGAAAAATTAACAAGATATGGTATTTTTTGAAAACATATTAATTCATCTTTAATGTTTAGTTTAATCTGTATTATTATCAGATATTTCTGTTTGAATATTTTCTATATTCGTGTTTTCTGAAGATTTTTCAGGTGTATCACTAAATTTTGGAGCTAGTTCTAGAGTTATTTCCATATTATTTGTAATTTGTGTACCTGGTATGATATTTTGTGCTGTTACATAACCAGTACCATTTATTTTTACTTTTACTCCTAATAGGCTTAATAGAGATTTAGCATCTTTACTAGAATATGATGTAACATCTGGCATAGTATATATGGTATCGCTTGTTAATAAAAACACTTTGTTTTTATTTGTTACTTTATTTCCACTTTCGGGGTACTGTTTTATTACTTTTTGACCATTTCCTAATACTATTACATTTCCTATTTTATTTTCATTTAAAGTTGATCTTACTGTTTCAATATTTTTATTTATAAAAGAAGGCATTTTATAAGTAGTTATCTCATCAGTTATTGTAGTACTATCTACACTTTCTCCATAATATTTAGCAATATTAGTAACTACTTCCTTGACTGCTGTTGAAATTCCTTTTTGAATTCCTGCTGTTGGTCTTTTTACAGAGGCATATATTATTATTTCTGGATCATCTTTTGGATATACACCTGAAAATGATGAAATAATATCTTCTTTTCCTGATAAATATCCATTACCATTAGTATCAGCAATTTGGGCTGTTCCAGTTTTTCCTATTAATTGTCCACTTTCTAATCTATAACCACTACCTGTATTACCTATTCCATTTACAGTATCATCCATCAATTTCATTATTTTATTTACTGTCTCTGTAGATATTACACGTTTGCCATTTTTTTTCTTACCTTTATAAATAATTTCATTGGTATCAGAATCTACTATTTTTGTTACTAAATATGGCTTTAATATTACACCATCATTTGTAATAGTAGTTAAAGCCTGAACATTTTGCATAGGTGTAGTAGTAATTCCTTGACCAAAACCAGCATTATATATTTCAGTTTCATACTTAAAGTCGATTTTTCCTGCTTCTTCATTAGGTAAAGTTATACTAGTCTTTTTTCCAAATCCTAATTTTCTAAAGCAATTTCTTAACATAGCACTATTCATATGCCTGTTTATTAAATTTATAACTCCAACATTACTTGATAGGGCATACCCCCTGTCATATGATATTACTCCCCAACCATTACGGTTCCAGTCTCCTATTACAGTTTTATCAGTTGTGGTATAGGTTCCTGATGAATAAGTTTCTGCACCATTATATACATTATTTTCCATTGCACACATATAAGTAAATGTTTTCATCGTTGAACCAGGCTCATAAGGAGAGGAAATTGTATAATCTAAGTAATTAGTAATATTTTCTCTAGTGTTAGGATCAAAATTTGGATTAGAACTCATTCCTATAATCTTTCCTGTTTTGGCATCTAACACTACCATTGTAAACCACTCATATCCAAAGTTATTTTTGGCATTAGTTAGAGCTTGCTCTATAAAAAATTGAACATTACTATCTATTGTCAAATATATATCTTTTCCTTGAGTTGCATCTTTCCTATATTCTTTAGTACCTGCTATTTTGTAACCTTGTAAATCTTTTTGATAGGTGATATAACCGTCTTCTCCTTTTAGGATATTATCATAATATAATTCGAGTCCCATTTTTCCTTCGATTTTTTCTTCTTCATCTTTTGTTGTAGCATATCCTAAAGTATATGACATAAAATTTCCTTTAGGATAGTATCTTTTATAACTTTCTATAAAATCAAGTCCAGGTAGGCCCAACTCATCTATTTTAGTTTTTTCTAGTTCAGTAAGGCCTTTACCAATTTTTCCAAATTCTGTTTGATAAACTCCTGTTTTGTTTAAGTATTTTAGAATTTCTTCTTTAGTTACACCTAAAGTTTCTGCTAATTTAGTCGCAGTTAATTCTTTATCTACAACATGTTGTGGTCTTTTCTTATTAGTCGTTCTTTTAGGATCTAAGTAGGCAATAAGTTTATATGAAGTTACATTTTGTGCTAAAACATCTCCATTAGCACTATATATTGTTCCTCTTTTAGCTTCAATTACTTCTGTTTTAGTTGTTCTTTTACTAGCTAGTTGAGCAAGATTTGTATCATCCACTTCAGTTGAAATTGATAGCTGTATTAGTCTAGCTACAATTGCAGCAAACAAAAAAAGAGAACAAATAACTACTATTTTGCTATATTTAATATTATTCTTTCTCTTTTTTTTTCGCATATAATCACACCTTACTTATCTTGTACAACCTTTATGTTAGAATTATTATAACTCAAGCCAGCTTCCTGTGCAACTTCTTGAATTTTTGTAAGAGAAGCTAACTCATCTATTGTCATCGCTAAGCTGGCATTATTTTTTTCTTGACGTTCTATCTCTTTTTTCTTTTGTTCTACTTCAAAATTTATTTGAGCTAATGTTGCTTTTGAAAACACTATTGAAACTGGTGCTGTTACACCTAAAATTATAGCTAAGGTAATTAATAGCTTCTCAAACTTTGATATTCGGCTTATCTTTTGTTTCTTTTTTGTTTTCTTCATTTTATCCTCTCCTATTTTATTCTTTCTATTATTCTTAGTTTGGCACTTCTACTTCTTGGATTTAAGCTTTCCTCTTCTTTAGTAGGTATTATAGCCTTTTCGGTTATTAGCTTGTAATTTGGCAGGTATTCTTTTGGAATATTAGGTAATCCCTTTACTTTCTCATCTATTTTAGTAATATTTCTAAAATATTTTTTTACAATTCTATCTTCTAAAGAATGAAAAGTTATTACTTCTATTCTACCACCTATTTTTATAAGATTTGTTGCTGATCTTAGAGCAGGTTCTATTACATCTAACTCGTGATTTACTTCTATTCTTATCGCTTGAAATATTTGTCTTGCAGGATGCTTTTTTCGTCTAACACTCTCTGGTACACTGTTTTTAATTATCTCAACAAGTTCAAGAGTTGTTTCAATATTTTTATTTTGTCTATATTTCACAATATTCTTTGCAATATTTTTACTGTATTTGTCTTCTCCATAATCGCGAAAAATTCTAATTAGGTCATTTTCACTATATGAGTTTACAACGTAGTAGGCATCTAATTCATTTGATTTATCCATTCTCATATCAAGACGAGCATCCTTATGGTATGAAAACCCTCTTTCATCATTATCTAGTTGTGGACTTGATACTCCAAGATCAAATAATATTCCATCAACTTCATTAATATCTCTATTTTTCATTTCTTTTTCCATATTAACAAAGTTACTCTTAATGATGGTGAAGTTAGTACCAACTTTTTTTAAAAAATTGGTACTATAATTAATCGCTTCACTATCTTGATCAAAGGCGAATAAAAACCCCTTTTTTATCCTCTTTAAGATGCTGCTACTATGTCCTCCATAGCCTAGTGTTGCATCGATTATGACACTATCTTCTTTTAAATTTAAGTTTTTAATTGCTTCTTCTTTTAACACGCTTATATGCATAAAACTACCCACCTAATTTAGAAAATCATTTGAAAACAACTCATCTGCTATATCTGACATACTATCAAATGTAGAATTATAATAATCATTCCAATAATCGTCTGCCCAAATTTCTACTCTATCTCCTGCACCTATTACAGTACATTCTTTAGTAATATTTGCAAAACTTACTAGATGTGGAGGCAAAACAATTCTCCCCTGTTTATCAAACTCTACTAAAGTAGCTCCAGATAGAAGGAATCTTGAAAATTCTCTTACTTGCTTTTTAGTAAAAGGAATAGTACTTAGTTTTTCGACTATTTTATTAAACTCATCTTCTCTGTATAGAAATAAACACTTATCAAGTCCTCTAGTTAAAACAGCTTTTTCTCCTAGTTCATTTCTAAGTTTAGATGGAATAATTAGTCTTTTCTTCTCATCAATATTATGATGATACTCACCCATTAACATACTAATCCCCCACCTTTCACCACTATCATCCACTACTTAACTCTATACTACTACAATTTGAAATGTTAGTAAATATATTTTTTAAACATTATTGTCAAGTTTACAGACTAATAATTATTTTTGTATTGACTTTTTAGAAAGTTTAAAATTCTAATATCAAAAAAACATTCTAATAATATAGTCAGAATGTTTTTTCAATTTAATAGATTTATTTTATAAGTTTTTATCTTTTATATTCTTCTTAAGGATACTGATAAATTCTTCAACGGAAATTGTTACTTTTTCTTCACTTCCGTGTTTTCTATAAGTTATAGTTTTATTTTCTTTTTCATTATCTCCCAATACAACAGAATATGGTATTTTTCTTGTTTGAGCTTCTCTCATTTTATAGCCTACTTTTTCATTTCTATTATCCAGTTCTACTCGTATTTCATTATTCTTTAATAACTCAACTATTTCTTTACCATATAATTCGTGATTAATAGTAGATACTGGTATAACTATTACTTGAACTGGAGATAACCATAATGGTAAAATGCCTTTTGTTTCTTCTAATAAGAATGCTATAAATCTATCAAGAGAACCTAGTATTGCTCTATGAATTACTACAGGGCGAATTTTATCACCATTTTCATCTACATATGTTAAGTCAAATCTTTCTGGTAATTGGTAATCTAACTGAACAGTTGAAAGTGTCACATCATGCCCAATTGCACTTTTTACTTGAACATCTAATTTAGGTCCATAAAAAGCTGCTTCTCCTTCTGCTTCATAATATTCCACTCCTACTTCTTCTAGTACTTCTCGAAGATCTTTCTCACTTCTTTCCCATAATTCATCATTGCCGAAGTATTTTTCACTATTATTTTTATCTCTTAGACTTAATCTAAAACTGTAGTCTGTAAAACCAAAATCCTTATAAACATCTAGTATTAAATTTATTACGGCTTTAAATTCTTCTTTTATTTGGTCATTTCTACAAAATATATGAGAATCATTTTGAGTAAAGGCTCTTGTTCTTTCTATTCCACATACAGCACCACTTGCTTCATATCTAAAGTCGTTAGCAATTTCTGCAATTCGTATTGGTAAGTCTCGATATGAATGAAGTGAATTTTTAAACATCATCATATGATGAGGACAGTTCATAGGTCTTAATACATAACTTTCATCATCTAATTCCATTGCGGGGAACATATCTTCTTTATAATGATCCCAGTGCCCTGATGTTTTATATAAATCAACATTTCCAAGAGATGGTGTCATAACGTGTTTATAGCCTAGAGCCACTTCTTTATCTGTAATGTAGTCTACTAAATTTCTTCTTATGATAAAACCATTAGGTAACCACATTGGAAGACCCTTTCCTACCAAGTCACTAAACATAAATATGCCTAAATCTTTGCCTAATTTACGATGATCCCTTTGTTTACATTCTTCTAAAAACTCTAAATGAGCATTTAATTCTTCCTCTGTCTCAAAACAAACTCCATAAATTCTTTGAAGCATTTTATTTTTAGAGTCACCTTTCCAGTATGCTCCACTAACTTTTAATAGTTTAAAATGTTTTAAAACTTTAACAGTTTCAACATGTGGTCCACGACAAAGATCTGTGAAGTCTCCTTGTGTATAGCAACTAATAACAGTATCTTCTTCATTCATTCTATTTATTAGGTCAACCTTGTATGGATCACTTCCAAACTTCTCTAGCGCTTCCTCTTTTGTTAATTCTTCTCTAACTATTCTTTTACCATCTTTACTGATTTTTTTCATTTCCTTTTCAATTTTAGGTAAATCTTCTTCTGTTAATGTAATATCACCTAAATCAATATCATAGTAAAATCCTTCTTCAATTACAGGTCCTACCCAAAATTTTGCATCCTTATATAAGTGTTTTATGGCTTGTGCAAGTAAATGTGCACAAGAGTGATTCATTGTACTTAACTTTTCATTTTCCTTTATGTTTATCATCATTTTTTCTCCTTCTTTGTTAATACTTTTTCATCTTTATTTGTTAATCCTATAAGTTCAAAGCTAATAGAATCATTTCCTATATTCTTTTGTTTTAATAATACATCTATATTGCTTCCGATCTTATAATATTCATTGAGTTTTATATTATAAAAACATTTTTTATCCTTTAGGTATTTCATATTTTTATTCTTAATAATAAAACCTGGAATATTGTTCTCTGTTTTTATATAAATTTCCTGTGAAGTTATAAATGTTATATTAGCATTTAATGGTGTATTTATAAATTTCAAAACATATTCTTGAAGCATTATATTTTGAAAATTTCTTTCAACTTTTTCTTCTTCATATTCTCTTTTTGTTAAGTGTGAACAAATGTTTTTTAAGTTTTTCATAATATCAACTAGCTCACTATCATTTAAATTATACTTTAAAATATTATCTATCATTAAATGATTTACTAAGTCACCACCTCTTCTAATTGGTGATGTGAACATAGAATAGTAATCTAAAGCTAGAGCGAAATGTCCCATATTTTCATTGTCAAAGTAAGCTCTGTTTAATGCTTTTACGAATATAGATGAGATATATTTTCTTTCTTCAATTGATTTGTTTTTGATTGCTTTATTTATTATTTTTTGCATATTTTTATTATCTTGTATATCATTTATCCTATTTGATATATCACTTTTTCTTAACATTGCTTGTAACATTAATTTATCATTTATAGTTGGTGCTAAATGATTTCTATATATAAATGGATGATTTAACCAATAAGTGTATTCAGCTATGACCTGATTAGTTAGTAACATAAAATTTTCTATCATTATTTCTGCTGGCCCCCTATTTTTGCTGTCTAATGATATAATTTTACCTAATTCATCTGTTTTAAATACCATTTCATTAGTTTCGAATACTAAACTTCCATTTAATATTCGTTTATTTTGCAAAATTTTTGCTAATTTATTCATTTCTTTTAAAGTATTACAGAAGGGCTGATAAGCATTATCTACATTAATACCTTCTATTATATGATTAACTTTATCATAGCTCATTTTTAGATTACTTCTAATTATGCTCTTTATGATTTTGTAATCTAATACATTTCCTTTAGCATCTAATTTTATAATACAGGTTTTTGTTAATTTATCTTCATTCTGATTTAGGGAACATAATTCATTTGATAATTCTAATGGGAGCATTGGTTCAGTGTAATTTGGTAAATATATACTTGTTCCTTTATTTATAGCTTCTCTAAATGTTTCCATTTTGGGTCTTACATAATGAGATACATCTGCAATATGTACATATAATATATAGTTATCACCATCTTTTTTTAGTGAGATAGCATCATCTAAATCTTTAGCCTTTTCTGGATCAATGGTAAAAGTCTCTAAATCTCTAAAATCAAATCTTTCTATGAAATCATTTTCAGTTATTCTTCTATTCAATTTATTTATTTCCTTTTTTACTTTATTAGAAAATCCAATATTAAAACCGTGTTCATATATTATTTCTTCTATTTTTGCCATACATTCTTTTTCAGTCTTTATCTTATCTATTATTTCAATATTTGTATTTCCATCTTTTTCTGATATTATTTTACCAATTATTTTGTCTCCTACTTCATATATATCACTTACTTCACTATCAATTTTAAATGGATATGTTCCAAATGGAAGCCACTTTTTTTCATTATTATCTTTGATACATTTAAATATATGTTCTTTTGAACTCCTTTTTATAATTTCTTTTACTTCAGCTATATTTGATTCATAATCTACTAATACAGTTACTTCATCATTTGGATAGAAACCAACACTATTTTCTTTAGAAAGATATATTTTCTTTTCATCAATCATAACAAATAAGCGCCTACTATTATTTTCTACTTCAATAACTGCTTTTGCTAAATATTTATAGTTTATTTCTTTAATCTTGTATTCGGCTTTATTAACTACTATACCTTCGTTTTTTCTATATTGTGATTTTAGTACTTCTACATATACAAAATCACCTTTTTTAATGTTTTTATCCTTTGGTTTTTTTATAATTACTCTTTGACCTGGTCCTACATTTATATAATAATTACCACGATTAGAAATATTTATTGTGCCACTTTTCAAATAAAATTTTTCTGGTACTTTTAAATAGTAATTATTATTATCTAATATAATTTTTCCTTCTTTCTGCAATTGAAACAAAACTTCTGCTAAGTTTTTACTTTCTTTTCTTTCAATTTTACATTCTTTTATAATTTGTTCGATAGTAACTCCTAGCTTTTTATTATTGATATATTCTTCTATTTCTTCTTTTAAGTCCATATTTTTCTCCTAGTAAACAAAATTTAATAAAAAAACACTTCTTGTATAAAATTATACAAGGAGTGTTTAAACACGGTACCATCCTATGTTTTTCTTAATTTAGATAACGGTTTTATACCGGGCCTTTCTTTCGAAGCCAATTCATAGGTAGTAACTAATATTATTTCTTATGGTCTTCTCATCATTTCCCACTCTCTGTAAAGAATTAAAATACTAGCCATGTCCTAATCAACATTGTTATACTTATAATATCATTTATAATCTGTTTGTCAACTAATTAATTTTTTATACTATATTTCTTTTGCTTATATAATACTTTTTTAGTTTTCCTTTTTCCTCTCTTAGCTTGTCTTCATCGATATACTCGTTATAGGAGTTTACTCTTTCAATCATTATTTCGATATTATTTCTAAGCATTTCATAAGTATCAAGATACTCTTTTTCTGTTGTATCATTGCACTTTATGAATAGTCTATTTAGAATTTCTTGAATTAATAACCCCTGATATGAGACTGGATTATTAATTGGAAGAGTATATATACCATTAAATGGAGCTAGTGAATAAGTAAGAATATTTTCATACTTTTTTAGTTCTTCATTAATTCTACATATATATTCTTTATTATTTTTTGGTAGCAAATAGTCTAAATCATTGATGATATTAATTATATCATAGTTTTTGTAGCCACTATATATAAATGGAAGGTTGTTTTCTTTAACAAAATTGATTATTCCTTCATTTAATAAGTTTGTAAAACATTTATCTAGTACTTCTACTGGGGAACCCTGATAGTTAAATTTATTCCTAACTTTTAGTTTATTATATAACCCCTTTAGCGGTTTTAGAGTTTCATCATCACTATCTATTAAATCATCATTATTATAATTTTTATTTATTTTTACTTTACTTTTATATATATTAAAACCTATAAATGTATTATCTAAATTTTTATAATTACCATTATTATCAACTGTAATCTCATATGTTATAGTTGGATAAGTTTCTGATTCATTCATGCTTGTAATTCCTATTAACATATCATCTATTTCTTCTTTTGAGATAGTTTGATTTAATATATAGTTTTCTAAATTTTTATTTCCATTTATTATAGAGTATATATCAATAACATTTACTTTAAGAATTTTTTTATCATAATATTTAGAGATAGAATAACAATAAGGCGAATTATTAAAGGTTATATTGTTATCCACTGTTAAGTCTACTCTTTCTTTGTCTAATAGAGAGTATTTTAAGTTATTATGTAAGGAATTCAGATCATTATCTAATTGATAGTTATCTACATATTTTAAACTATCATATTTCCTATTATTTGAGTATATGTTACTTGTATACATAGGTTTTAAATCCATCTTTACAGCAAGCCTTCTAGTAGGAGATTTAATATATTTATTAACATATGATATAAATTGCGATAATTTTTTATCTATTTCTATTTTTTGTTCAGTTGTTAATGAAATATTATAGTTTCTAATAAATATAAAATATATTTCTCTTAAATAATTAGGGTTTATATATTTGTCTTTCTTATTCTTTATTAATATTTTGTAATTGCTAATAAACTCCTCTATTATATAAAAGATTATATGTTCTACTGTTTTATCTTCTTTTATATAAGTTGTATTTACTATATCTGGAATAGTGTTAATTAGTGCTTTTAAGGTGATAATATTATTCTCATTAGACATTAAATATTCAATAGTAGAAAAATAAGAGTTTGTTACCTTTCTTGTTTCTTTTTTATAAATTTGCAATAGGCAATGATATTCTCGCTGTATTTCTTTTAATAGCTTTCTTTCTCTACTTTCCTTATTAGTATTTGATATACGCATTTTTAAACAGTCTAATATGTAATATAGCCCTTTTAATATGTCATCATTTATTTCAAAATCTTCATCAAAAAAACTATAAGAAATTTTTCTTCCATAAGATGCTACTTGATTATTTATTTGACAATTTTTTATATAATGTCCATAGCTATAAAGGATATCTATTAAATCAAAATCTTTTAAGTCAATATCTATATTATTTATAAGACTATTTTCTATAATTTCTTGGTTGTTTGATAATTCTTTTTCTTTTACATATTCAATAATTGATTTTCTGTTTTTCTTTTCATTATTTGTAGTTAATAAGTTGTTATAGTAATTTTCTTTTTTATTTAAATATCCTATTTTTTGGAATGTTTTTTTCAATTCTAAAAGATATTCTCTCTCAGCACTTATTGTAGTTTCATTATTAATAACCTTAAGCATTCTTATAATAGAATCTTTTTTACTACACAATATAGTGTACTTTTCTGTTTCTTTTTCCTTGGCTTCTTTGTAAAGTTTTATTATATTAGACAAAACTAAAGTTTTGTCTTCAGCAACAGATAGTTGTTGAAGATATGTTTTAAGTTTATAATCATCTAAATATTTGCTTTTTTCCTTTTTATAAGAATTAGTATCTACATTTAAATTTTTCTTTTTTGACACACTGGTCTCTTTATGATCAGTATTTTTAATATTATATTGCATTTTTAGATAATTTATAATTTTTTTGCATTTTATTACACTTATCTGTAAGCTTTTATAGTCTTCTTCATTAGCTGTTTGTTTTTGAGCATTTAAATCTTTTCTATATTTATTGAAGTATCTAATCAATTCATCAATAATATAATTT
>CATKYP010000021.1 GCA_949840855.1 uncultured Bacilli bacterium
TAAATTCCCTTAATATCTTAGTAAGGGCTCTTTTCTCTATCCTTGATACATAGCTTCTAGAAATATTCATTTCCTTTGCAATTTCCTTTTGTGTAAGAGGATCTTCATCATTTAATCCGTATCTTTTAATCAAAATATTTTTTTCTTGCACAGTCAATATCTTCATATATTCTTTCAATAATTTTATATTATCTTTAGTTGTAATATCTTCTATAAAATCTTGCTTAGGTGTTTTCAAAATATCTAGTATTGCTATTTCATTCCCATCTTTATCATAACCAACAGCATCATTTAATGAAATATTTTTAGAAAACTTATTGTTACTTCTAAAATGCATTAAAATTTCATTTGCTATCCTCACCCAACGGAACAATATCTTGTGGCTTTTCGTTTCTAACACCCACTAGATTCATTGTAATTTCATTATCATTTACTTCTATACTAGCGATAAGTAGTCGGAGCAGACTTCTTTTTTTCTGTAGGTCTAGTTCATTAAATGTTGTAAAATAAGTATCAAGGATATTCTCTACAATTTGAGCCTGATTCTCTGTATTGATATTGTTTGAGCCAATATCCTGAATCTCTGTGATTCGTTTTTCTATGGTTTCATTGTCTGCTTTTAACTTTTTAATCTCGTTGGTGATGTCCTCTATAAGTGAAACATCAATGAACTTTAATCTATCTACTAGGTTATCAATAGCCTGCTTGTTTTTCTTTAGGGTTTTATCTAGTGTCTGTAATTCTATACTCTCACTACTAGCAGATTTTATCTTTTCATTTGCTAGTTGAGAAAGTTTTTTCCTGAAAGTAGAGTTCGGCTCTATAATCTTTTTAACTTCTTCCATCACAAGCCTGTCCACTTCATTACCATTTACATTTCTACAATCGCATTTTTGTTTCCTAGATTTTTCTTTTAATTCGCACATATAATCAAATCGTAGGTCGCCATCAGTTGTGTAGGTGGTTTTTAGTTTTGGTCGCATATATGAGCCACAAGAACAACGAATAAGCCCTGATAGTAGGGAATTGTTTTTCGTAGGTTTCCTGTACCTTTTATCGCCATTTGCAAGTAGTAGTTCCTGAACTTGTACCCATTTGTCGCCTGATACAATACCTTTATGCTTTCCTATACTAACTATCCACTCTGTGATATCTCGTTCTTTTACTGCTTTATTAGGTTTCTGCTCGGTCTTGTTATAAGCCATTATTCCCTGTTTTCCATCAAACTTTTCTTGTTCGCTAAATATTTCCACATTTTTGCTACTGAAATAATTGTAAATATCGTTATCGGCGATACAATATACAGGGTTAGTCAGAATATTCTTGATTCCCCACCTAGAGAAGTCAATTCCATTTCTTGTCTTTATATCATTTTGAATAAGATAAGTTTCTAGTTTCGTTTGAGATTTAAGTTCTAGGAACTTATCAAATATAAGATTAACGATTTTAATTTCTTCCTCTATAGGCGATAACTGATAAAGTTTTTTCTTTTTACCATCAATATTTATAGTTTCTATCGCTTTAGATTCAAAGCCTAGAGGAGTTGTACCACCTAGCCATCTTCCTGTTTTTGCTAGTTCTAGCATATTATCTCTGATTCTTTCTGCGATTGTATCTCTTTCTAGTTGAGCAAATACAGAGGTCATCATTATCATAGCTTTACCACTAGGGGTTATGTTTTCAAAGTTTTCACTAGCAGAATAGAAGTTCACATCATAATATTCTAGGGTGTCCTTAATCTCGCAGAAGTCCTTTACATTTCTACTGATTCGGTCTAGTCTATAGAAGAAAATACAATCAATTTCCCTGTTTTTTACTGCTTCCATCATTTTTTGGAATCCTGGTCTTTTGGTGTAATATCCTGAAAAGCCCTCGTCCTCATAGATAATAACATCGTTTTCTAGGTCTATATCAGGATATATCATTTTCAATTTGCTTTTGCACATTTCAATTTGATTGTCTATAGATTCGCCTTTCCCTGTGTATTTAGATTTACGAGAGTAAATTGCTTTCTTTCTCTTGATATCTGATTTCTTCATTTTCTATCGCTCCTTTATGTGATATATGAATATATTATATCACATATTGGGGCATAAGTAAACTATAATACTTTAACAGAAGTTAGAATATTTACTTCTATATATTATTGAGTAATTTAATTTTCTAATCTAGTTATATACTATATAGATATATGTAAGGTAAGTTATATATAATTATTTTAATATATTGATGGATAAATGTAATGTAGAAACAATATATTCCAATACTATATATCCAAGTTCCTGTAATATTAAGTAAACACCCTATAGAGTATAATTTTCTTTTTCTAAAGAATAAATATAAATACTGAACGAAGTGAAGTATTTATATTTCCTATATTTCTATAATTATTTAAAGTAGATTGATTTACTTAACTACTAAAGTAATTATAATATAAGTTAAGTACCATCTGTAAAGTATAAATTTTAACAGAGGTATCTATTTAGATTTAAGATAATAGTATAAAATACTCAATCGCAAAAAGACAAGCATTTTAAGGTTGTTCTGAACGATTTTCTGCTTATTCTAGTATAAATTATCAGATAGAAGTTTTATTTCACAGGGAAGTACCTGATTTTGCTATTTAAAGCCATATAAAGAAAAGAGTGTAATATTAACACTCTGAATCTGATATTCCCATCTCTGCTAGTTCTTTTGAAATATCCTCTTTTACAAATAGTTCTATAGGAATATTTAACCTTAATGATAGGTAGTAAAGAACACCTAGTGAAAATGTTTGTTCTGTTTTCTCTGATTCTATGTTTGCAAGAAAACCACGAGAGAAAGTAGAATCTTCGCTTAATTGCTCCTGTGTAAGATGGCGATATTTACGGAACAATTTGATTCTTTTTGAAGCAACTTTATAGATATAACTGATATTTTCTCGTTCCATATAGTCCTCGCCTTTCTATAAATAATTATATCAGCGAATAGTTGCAAAAATTGTCAGTATATAGTTGCATAGTTCCCTAAATTATGCTAGAATATTAACAGGCAGTACCACGAAAGGAATATGTTATGATGCAAGTTATTGAAAAAGGAAAAGTCAGGGGTATTGTGTTACAAGATGGCGAGGAAATTATTGTTTATTCTGCTAAAGATAGTGGTGGTGTTTCAATAAAGAGAATCGGCGATAAGCATATCTATTCTCATTTAAACAGAAACGAAATCAAATACACCTACGAGGAGCGAGAAGGAATCTACCACCAAAGAGCAGAGAAAATCAAACTTCAAAAAAGAAATTGGTATCTCAAGAATAAACAAAAGGTGCTATAATAATTATGAAGTAAGGAAGTGTGTTGTATGTTAGTATTATGTGGGGTTATGTTGTTAGGGTTATGTGGTTGTGGTAAAAAAGATATAACACAGAAAAATGATAGCAAAGATACCAACCAAAATGAAAAATTAACTTCTGTAGGAACTCTTACAAACCTAGAAGAAAATATTGTTTTAGTAAATAACAGTTTTTTAGTTACTGATAACAATATTTATGTAGTTAGTTTTGATAAACTTTTTTCAAATGATAGCAATTATAAAAAATTGGGAACAGATAATAACATAATAGGGATAGATATGGATGACTGGGGTTATTTTCATATTTTAAATGATAAGCAAAGAATAATGACTTGTTCTATGGAAAATAATTGTTCAGGATTAAGTAATGGTGCTAAATTAGTGAATCACATTTCATTGCTAAATGGCTCTAGTTTAACAGGCAAATTCCTCTATATCTCTGATGGTAAACTATATTTTGCTACTAAAGGGCTTTATTTAGATTCAGAAGGTCATAATCAAAGTAATGCAATTTTAATTGATACAACAGATTCTATTGGAAATGAAAAAGTTGTTGCTATATATTTAAGTAATAATAAATATTATCTAAAAACTGATAAAGCATTCTATCGTTTCAAAGAAAATAAGGTGGCAACTAATAAAGAAGAATGCGAAAAATATGTTGATATTGAATGTAATTATGAATATCAATATGGAATTACAAAGGAAAATACACTAACAGAGCATTACAAAGATATAAAATATATCGCTAATGATAAAATTGTATTCAATGATAACAAAGTTTATAGTTTGAATTAGTATATAGGCAGTTGCTTATATGCTTTTTTTATGTTTCAATTTTCTGCCACCTCATAAAACTCATTTTAAAGCCCTTTCCTGTTTGATTTCTCGTTTTATGATAATTTATACTAGGAAGATATAAAAATTGCTAATACAAGGATAAAAATAGCAAATAATGGCATATATCAAAACAAATGTTTGACACGACCTTTCTATCACTTCACTATACAGGTACTATGTATATACTAGTGATAACTTTTTTGATTTTCTTTCTCGTATCGTTCCTATTAAGTAGGAGGTAAAATATGAATACAAAAAAATATTATGATTTAAAAGAGATTAGTTCCCTTTTAAAAACAAGAGTTCCATATTTAAGAAAATTATTGAAAGAAAAGAAATTGAAAGGAATATTCATAGGCAGACAATATCTAGTTGAAGAATCAGATTTACAGGAATATATTGATTCCATAGGGGTTAGAAATGGCAAATAATAAGGTCAGTATTGATTTAGATATAGAAGAATTGCTAGGGTTAACAGAGCCAAAGGAACACACTCTTGAATATGATATCAAGTATATAGCAGAAAATGGTCTTTCAGGGTACAGACAACTATTAGATAAAGAACAACAAAGGAAAGAAGAATTCCTATCGTTATTTAAAATGTATTATGATGATATTGTAAATATAATTGATAAAGACCCTAAACAAAGAATCGCAGTTAATTGCTATGGGTGTAGAACTTGGGGAAAAGATTTATCCCATCATTATCATATACAATCTAAAAAGTAGGGAAACAGAGAAACAACCTGTTTCTCTTTCTTTTTTTGTTTTAGTCGCTCCAATCTTGGGCTACCATAGATTTTTTGCACCCTAACATCCTTTTTTTACTTTAGTTATCGCCCACTAGTTAATATTTTCAAAAAATATCATTTTAGGGGCAGACAAGAGGTTATTGAAAATGATATAATGGGTATATCAAAGGCAGAAAGGTGGCGAAAAAATGAAACTAAAAAATGTTGCATTATTTAATGAACTTGATAATTTAGTAAGCGATATAATGGAAAAGAACGATTATCAAAGTGGTAGCGATATCAGAGAACTAAACGAAGATTTAGGAAGATATGCAGAAACAATAGAGTTTATTGAGAGTGGAAATATTCCTGAATCACAATACGAATCATATGATAGTGAAGAAACTCTAAAAGAACTAATTTCTATCGCAAAGGAACTTTTAAAATAGTTCTGATTTTGGTATAATATAGGTGGCTTGTGAACTTCTTTATGAAAATAATTGAAACTAACGAATATTATTTTATAAAGGAGATTTAGAAATTTATGAAACTAAAAGTCAATTATCCATCAGAGCAATCTGATATTGAAAAATTAAATAATAATATCGCAGAGTTCAAAGCGATATTGATTCTTGAATCAGTTGAAAAATTAGAAGTAAGCGAAGATTCAAAAAAAGAAATTTTAAAAAATCTAATAGAGATTTTGGGATAATTGTTTTTAGTTAGTTTTATAAAAAATATCACAACCTTTCTGAATCAAAGAGTTCACAGGTTAAAAAGAGATTCTAGCAATAGGAATCTCTTATTTTTTTATATTTTAGATAATTTTCTATTGAGATGGTATTGATATCGCTTTCCCATCTTCTAATAGTTGTATCAGATACTTCCATCAGACTAGCGAACTTGCTAACAGATAAATTGTTCTTGATTCTGAACTCTTTTAATTGTTTGTTTCCATCTTCTGCTAGAAATCTAATATAGGAATCTGATTTTCCGAACTTATCTCTCATACCTAGAATATCTACTATCTTATTTATAATATCCTTATCGTAGAAACTTCGTTTCCCATTTCTTCCACCATTTTCTAGTGTAAGGATAACTTCTCGTGTTACACCTAGTTGTTCTGCTAGTTCTTCTTGGGTTAGATTATTCAATCTTCTGTAGTACTTGATTTTTGATTCTGCTTTCGTTTGCTTGTTGATTTTTGGTAGTGTTCTTCTTGGGTTTTTAAGTGGAATCTTGTATTCTGTAGTGATTTTATCCTTTAATATATCAAATACTACCTGAAATGCAACAAAGTAGTCCGTAATGTGAATATTGCATTTTCTATACATCTTGCACAATAGGTAGTAAGTTTTACACCCTTATTGAGTGAAAAAGTATCTACACCTTTTATAAGACCAATAGTTCCAATACTAATTAAATCATCTTGATCTCCATCTTTATAATCAAACTTTTTAACAATATGAGCAACCAATCTTAAATTATGCTCAATAAGTTTATTTCTAGCTTCTACGTCTCCAAAAGCTTTCTTTCTTAAATATAGTTCCTCTTCAGTTTCAGAAAGAGGATCTGGAAAAACCTGATTAGAATAACTTCCAGTAACAAAAAAGCATCTTAAAACATCTAAAAATTTAAAAAACATATAATCACTTCCTAGTTAATTATATGTTTTTTTATTTGATTTAATCTTAATTTAATTATTGTAAACCTTGTGCTTCTGCAATAGTAGCATCTCTACCATATACATCTACTGTAATGTAAAACTCTCCAGAAGTAGAACCAACTACATAACTAGAATCTATCCACATTCTTAAGCGATAATGTGTGGTCATACTACTAGTTGCTCCAACTCTAGCAAGAACCATATCTCCTGCACTAACGTCTAAATCATCTTTAGCTGCTAGTGGTGTATATTGTGTTGGTTGCAATACTTCTTTTGTATAAGAATTAGGAGAAGGTCCTGATTGTAAATATAATCTTACATTCTCATTCTTTATTGTTGATCTAGTATTATCTTTTGAAGCAACAATTTCATAAATTAATGCTTGTTGTCCAGTAATACCAACTTCTACAGAAAAATCATAAGTCTCATTTTCTCCTGATAGTTGTTTACCAACATCTTCTGTAACTGGCATAGAATTATTAATTACAATACCTTTTGTACCTTCTATATAATTCATAGTCATAGTAGCAGTAGATATTTGATTAATTTTCGTACCTTGTTTACTATAAGTAAATGCTGCATAGGTTACTCCAACTACTAACAACACCAACATAAACAATAATACTACTATTACTAAAGTTTGCTCTCTTCCTTCTCTTTTTTTCCTGTCTTCTTTCAATTTATTTCACCTTACCTTTACATTTTAAGTTTATCAAGGAACTTTTCAAAAATCAACAAAATACAAGTACTTTTCTAAACTTTACACTATACTACAATGTTTTCCACTTTTTTTCTATCTTCCACTGCTTTATATGCCTCTTCTACATCATTAAAATATATCGTCTCAGTCTTTAGTTTTTGATACGTTTCATTACCCTTTCCTAAAATTAATACCATATCTTTCTCTTTGGCCATAGATATAGCTTTTTTAATAGCCTCCCTTCTATCTACCACAATTTCATAATTTGAGTGATTTTCTTTAGCTGTTGATACTAATTGATTTGCAATGTCAAGTGGATCTTCACTTCTAGGATCCTCATATGTAAATATTGCATAACTAGCATTATTTAAAACAGTTTCACCCATTATTGGTCTTTTCTTATAATCCCTTTCTCCAGCAGACCCAATAACAACTATCGATCTATTAATATCAAGCGTATGAACAAAATTAAGTAACTTACTAATTCCATTTGGAGTATGAGCATAATCTATCATTACATAATAAGGTGTATTAGTATCCAATAACTCCATTCTTCCATCTACCACTACGTTTTTAAGATTTTTAATCAAGTAATCAAATTTATATCCCTGTGATAAACATACAAGTAAAGCAGCTGCTAAGTTATATACATTAAAATCTGCAAGAAGCGGGCTGACAATATCATAAGTATTATTCTCATATTTATATGTTATATAAGTACACTTGGGACTAACCTTAAAATCTACTATTTGCAAAGTATTTTCTTCTCCCCTACCATAAGTTAATACTTTTCCAGCACAACATTCTCTCATTTTTTGATAATGTTCATCATCACCATTTAAAATACAAAAGCCATCATTTTTAGTCTGTTTAAAAAGCATTCCTTTACACTCAATATAATTTTCAAAAGAGCCATGAATATTAATATGTTCCCACGTAATATTTGTAATTGCAGCTGCATCAAACTCCAAATTATCAAGTCGTCCTCTAAAAAAGGCTTCACTAGATGCTTCCATAACAACTGTATTACAACCATTTTTCAAAAACTCATCAAAATACATATAAATTTTATCAGCATCTGGAGTTGTGTTTGCTATGTCTTTTCTTATATCTTTATAACTCATACCATTAGTTCCCATATAAGCACAATCATTTTTGCCAATTAGTGTTTGAATAATCGTTGCTGTACTTGTTTTACCATCAGTACCAGTTACTCCAATAACTTTTATTTTATCTTGAGGATTATCATAAAACCTCTGACATAATAAAGGTAACTCCTTATTAGTATCATCTACCTTTATTACAGGAATAGACGCACTTATTTCTTCTCTACTTACTACAAGTGCACTAGCTCCTCTTTTTATCGCTTCTTCAATATAATCATGTCTATCTACCTTTACTCCCATAGTACAAACAAAAAGATCTCCCTTTTCTATTTCTTTAGAATTTATTTTTATTCCTTTTATTTCTATATCATTATCAACGTCATATAATTCGCTTAACTTCTTCATAATATCTATCCTTTCGTATATATAATTCATTATATAGTAAAATTTTGTAAAATTAAAGACAATTCAATACAATAAAACAAATTTATGATATTATTATATAGGTGATATTTTATGAAAACTATAATTATTGGAGCAGGTAGTGACTTAGGTGTACACATAGATGGAGCTAAATTCGGTCCAAGCCAACTGATAAATGATATGAAAGACTTTTATAAAGGTGAAATGATTTCCTTAACACAAGACGAAAAGATAATTAAAAGCAGAAATTTATCTGACAGAAGAAAAAACGAGTATGAAATAGATAAGTTCAATACTAAACTTTATAAAACTGAAGTAGAACAAATCGAAAAAGGCTTTTTTCCCATAACTATTGGAGGAGACCACTCTATTGCTGTAGCAAGCGCTTT
Organism: uncultured Bacilli bacterium; assembly: GCA_949840855.1. GTDB lineage: Bacteria > Bacillota_I > Bacilli_A > RF39 > UBA660 > UBA2730. Next base: position 9,189 of record CATKYP010000021.1, read on the forward strand.
AGCCAGTGCCAATTTTGAAGATGCTATGGGACTTATTTGGATAGATGCACATACTGATTATAATACTTTTGAAACAACTGTATCAGGTAATATTCACGGTCTACCTTGCGCTGCTATTAATGGATATAAATGTGCTGAACTAAGAAAATTTCATAACGGAAATTTAATAGATCCTAGAAGAACAGTAATAGTAGGAGCCAGGAGCATTGATCCTTGGGAAAAAGATAACATCAAATATTCAGGAGTTACAGTTTTTACAACTGATGATTTAAGAGAAAAAGGAATAGAAACAGTCATGGAGGAAGCTTTTAAAATTGCTACAGAAAAAACAACAGGTGTTCATATAAGTTATGATTTAGACATAATAGATCCAGAAGTAGCACCAGGAGTATCAATACCAGAAGTTGATGGCATAAATGAAGATGAAGCTATGCAAATATTAAATGAAGTTTTAAAACATACTGATGTTATATCTTCTATAGATATTGTAGAATTAAATCCTTTAAGAGATATTGATAGAAAAACAGAACAAATTGCCCTTAATATACTAGCTAACACTGTTCAAAAAATTGAAAAATCAAAAAATGTAATAAACAAAGAGAAAGTATATTAAAATTAATATGGAGGTACCTGATGACTAAGGATGATAATGAAAATTTGATTAAAAATAGAGCTTGGATAGAAATAAACTTAAATAACCTGGAACACAATATAAATGAAATAAAAAAAATACTAACAGATAAAACAGAAATAATGGCTGTTATAAAAGCTAACGCTTATGGCCACGGAATAATACCTATTTCTAAAAAGTTAAATGAAATTGGTATTACTGATTTTGCTGTTGCAACTCTTGATGAAGCAATAACTCTAAGAAAAAATAATATTTCAGGAAATATTTTGATACTAGGCTATACTAGTATAGAGAATCTAAAATATGTATCTGAATACGATTTAATTCAAACAATAGTAGATGAAGAATATGCAGAAAAAATTTCTAATTTAAGTTTTGCTAGGAAATTAAAAACCCATATAAAAATAAATACTGGAATGAATAGAATTGGTATCGATTATAAAAATACTCAATTTATTGAGAAAATATATAATTATGATAATATTGAAGTTTTAGGAATATTTTCTCACCTTTGTGTATCAGATAGCCAAGATGAAAGCGATATAGAATTTACAAGAAATCAAATAAATAAGTTTAATAACCTAATCAATAAGTTAGAAAATAAAGGAATAAATATAGGAAAAAAACATATCCAAGCTAGTTATGGACTACTCAATTATAATGAATTTTCGTATGATTATGTTAGAATGGGAATTGTTATGTTCGGTATTAATATTGAGAAAAATATTTCAACAAAATTATCATTAAATTTAAAACCAGTTCTTTCATTAAAAGCAAGAGTAACTAGTGTAAAAGAAATTGATAAAGACTCCTATGTTGGATATGGCAGAAAATATAAAGCAAATAAAAATACTAAATTAGCATCGATTTCAATAGGATATGCAGATGGTTATCCTAGAAACTTATCAGAAAAAGACGTAAATATTTTAATAAACAACCAATATGGAACAATAGTCGGTCGAATCTGTATGGATCAACTAATGGCCGATGTTTCAAATATAGATAATATAAAACAGGATGATATCGCTACATTAATTGGAAATGATGACAACATATCTATGGAAAAACTAGCCTTTTCTAGTAAGACTATTACAAATGAATTAACTAGTAGATTAGGCGAAAGACTTAAATACATAATAATAGATAAATAAAAAAAGAATTGTACATATATAAACTACAATTCTTTTATTATACTATTAA
>CATKYP010000022.1 GCA_949840855.1 uncultured Bacilli bacterium
CATTTTTCTAATATTTGCATAAATTATTATAGGTGAAATATATGTATTATGAATTTTTAGATTATGAAATATACTATGAAAAGGTTGGTTGTGGCAATAAACATATTTTAATATTACCTGGATGGGGAGAAACTAGAATAACATTTTTTAAAATGATTAATTATCTTTCAGATGAATTTACTGTCTATATTGTTGATTATCCTGGATTTGGAAATAGTCCTTTTCCGAATAAAGATATGACAATATATGATTATGCTCTATTAATAAAAAATTTTATGACAGACTTAGGAATTAACGATCCTCTTATAATCGCCCACTCTTTTGGAGGCAGAATTGCTACTATTTTAACGGGTGTTTTAAATATAAAAGTAAGTAAAATGTTACTTATGGATATAGCTGGAATTAAGCCTAAGAAAAACCTTAAAAATAAAATTAAAGAGAAGATTTATAAAATAAGAAAGAAATTTATCAATTTATTTTGTAAAAACAAAAAAGAAAAGTTAGAGAAATTAAGAAAAAGATATGGCTCAAGTGACTATAATAACTTACCTATTAATATGCTAGCTACTTTTAGAAATGTTGTTTCAGAAGATTTAAAAGGCTATTTTAAGAATATTAATAGTGAAGTTTTATTAATTTGGGGAGCTAAAGATATAGATACTCCACTTAAGGATGCTTATTATATTAATAAAACAATTAAAAATTCTCATTTAATCGTATTTCCTTATGGCAGTCATTTTACTTATTTAGAATATATTGACAATATCAATTTAATTATTGAAAATTTTGTAAAATAAAAAAGTTATTAGCAAATATATCTGCCATAACTTTTTTATTTTTTAGTACTGTAGTCCCCAAATAACAAGTTCATTAGCTTGTTCACCACAAACAACACATTTATCATCGATTTTTTCTTCTTCAATTATACAACGTGATTTACAACCTCTTATTTCTTTCATCTTTTCTTCACAGGAAGTCTTTCCACACCACATTGCTTTAATAAATCCTGGTTGAGTTGATAATATTTTTTCTACTTCTTCTAAATTATGAGCAGTAAATGTTAATTCATCTCTTCTCTTTAAGGCTCTATTATACATATCTTTTTGCATTGTTTCTAAAAGTTCATTCACAACACTTACTATGTCACAATTAGAATCAACAATAATTTTTTCTCTAGTATCTCTTCTTGCAATTGTTAATTTCTTATTCTGTAAATCTCTTTTTCCAATTTCTATTCTAAGTGGAATACCATTTACTTCAGTATCTGCAAATTTAAAACCTGGACTTTTATCAGATTTATCTATATATGAGCTTATGTTGGCACTTGTTAATTTTTTTTCTATTTCCTCTGTTTTATTATCTACTTCTTCACCACTACCTATTGGAATAATAGCTACTTGTTTTGGTGCAATTCTTGGAGGTAAAACTAGACCATAGTCATCACTATGAACCATAATTAGTGCACCAATCATCCTAGTCGTTGTTCCCCAAGATGTCTGATAAGCATATTCTTCTTTATTATCATTATTTGTAAATTTAACATCATAGGCCTTTGAAAATTTTTGACCAAAATAATGTGATGTACCTGCTTGTAAAGCTACTCCATTATACATTAAGGCCTCATTTGTTAAAGTATATTCTGCTCCTGCAAACTTTTCCTTTTCTGTTTTTTTTCCTCTAATAGAAGGAATTGCTAAAATTTCATTATGGAACCAATGATATACTCCCATCATCCTATCTGTTTCCTCTTTAGCCTCTTTTTCAGTTGTGTGAATAGTATGACCTTCTTGCCATAAAAACTCTCTGCTTCTTAAAAATGGTCTAGTCTCTTTTTCCCACCTTAAGACATTACACCATTGATTATAAAGTTTAGGTAGATCTCTATGTGACTTTATATGTGTTTTATAATAATCACAGAATAGAGTTTCACTAGTTGGTCTTATACATAAATTTTCTTCTAAACTCTTTTCTCCTCCTTTAGTTACCCAAGCAACTTCAGGGGCAAAACCTTCTACTAAATCAGTTTCTTTTTTTAGAAGATTTTCAGGAATTAATAATGGCATTTGGCAATTTACATGACCTAATCTCTTGAACTCTTTATCTAGTATTTCTTGCATTTTTTCCCATATAGCATAACCATTTGGTTCTATTACAATACATCCTTTAACTGATGAATAATCAGCAAGATGTGCGACTCTTACTACATCTGTATACCATTTTGCAAAATTCTTATCTCTTGGTGTTATTAATTTGTTGTCTTTTTTTTCATTCATTTTCTCACCTACTAATAAACTTAAAAATAAATATATCTACATATATTTACCCATTGATTTCATCATTTGATTAATTTGCTTTTGATTTGGCTTTCTGCCCATTTGCATCATTAAAGCTTTTATCATATCCTCATTTATTGGAGGATTATCTTTCATATATTTTTTTATAAAATATCGTGCAACAACTACACCAATTATTAGTCCTATTATTAGTCCTATTACAACCATTAAAATATCATGCCACATAAAATTCATCTCCTTATAACCATATTTTACTAAAAATAATATGATTACACAAGCATTTTAAGACTATCAAGAAAAAAATAATCCTGATTTTTAAAATCACATACAAAGTAATTTAAATCATAATTTAATAATATTTTAAAGAAGTAGGCAAAATCTTTATTACTTCTAATCTTAATGTAATTATTCTTAATTTCCATAGTAGATTCTTCTTCTAAATATAAGTTGTTATATACATGTATATCTTTATCTTTTTTATAAGGTAAGTCTTGATGATATTGTAAAAATATTTTTCTATCTAATTTTTCCTTCGGAATAATATCATTTACTTGATAAAAGATATTCATAGCATAATTAATATCATTAGGGACTAATTTATGGATTTGTGTCATTATATTATATAAGGAAGTAGGACTATCCTTATATAAACTACAAAAGTTATCATTAATATTAAATACATAAAAAGTTCTCATATTATCACCAACTATATTATAGAAAACTTTTATTAAACTATTTGTCGAATTATATACGATTACAAAAGACTTACTACTTTTTCTTCTAAGCTTTCTATATCGAAGCCATATTTTTTTAATATATCATCTTTTTTACCGCTTGAACCGAATTCATTTTGACTAATTATATATCTATCATTAAATATTATTTTATTAAAGTTATGTGATGAGGATAATTCTATTGCAATTTTTCTTTTTTCTACTGGTAATATTTCATCAATATATTCTTTATCTTGTTGTAAAAATCTTTCTATATTAGGCATACTTACTACTCTTAGATCTTTTCCTTTAGTAAATAATCTGTTTGCAACTTCTATTGCTAAATGTACTTCTTCACCTGAAGATATTAAAATACCATCTAGGTGAACTTTTTCTTTTTGTACGATATAGGCTCCACGTGCTACATCGTTAATAGATGTATTAGGAAGTACTTCAAGATTATTTCTTGATAAACAAATAGCTGATGGATTTTGATTTTTATCCATAATAGCTTTATATGAGCCTATTACTTCATTTGTATCACAGGGTCTAAATACTTCAAAATTAGGCATCGTTCTTAGGGAAAGTAATTGTTCTACTGGTTGATGAGTAGCTCCATCTTCTCCTACTGTCAAAGAGTCATGGGTAAAAATATAAATATTAGGAAGATTCATCATTGCACTTAATCTGATCGCTGGCCTCATATAATCACTAAAAGCAAGCATCGTTGAAGAATAAGTTCTAAATCCTGCTAGGCTAATACCATTCATAATAGCTGCCATAGCATGTTCTCTTACACCAAAATAAATATTTTGCCCTATATAGTTATTAGCTGAAAAGTCTCCCTTATTTTCTATATAATTATTGCAAGATGAAAACAAATCAGCACTACCACCAAAAAACAAGTCATTATTTTTAGCATAGGCATTTAATATTTGTCCTGAAACTTTTCTTAAAGAGTTTGTTTCCAATGAAGGTATATCAAGGCTTGCAAAATCTACCTTTTTATTATCAGAACTAATTTTTTCTAAAAGTTCTTTTTTATTCTCATCTAAATTAGCCTTTTTTTCTCTATACTCATCAGCTAAAGTATTACATCTTTCATAAATTAAATGTTGAAAGTCTTCTACTACATCAGATGATACAGTAAATGGAATATCTCTCATATTTAATTTTTCTTTGATATTTGTAATATCTTCATCTGATAAATCCCCACCGTGTACTGTATTTGTTCCTTGAAACTTAGAATATTTTCCAATAGTTGTTTTAATCTTTATAAAAGATGGCTTATCTGTAACTAATTTGGCCTCTGATATTGCTCTATTTATTTCATTTATATCCTCTCCGTCTAATACTTCACTAGTGTGCCATCCCAAAGCATTGAATCTTTCTAGCACATTCTCAGTGAATGAAAGACTAGTTTTTCCATCAAGAGTTATGTCATTAGAATCATATAATACTATTAACTTGTTAAGTTTTAAAGTACCTGCAAGAGATGAAGATTCATAGCTTACTCCTTCCATAAGGTCCCCATCTCCTACTAAAACATATGTATAATAATCAACAGGTTTATTTTTATTATCATTTATTAATGCTTCAAGATGACTTTCAGCAATAGCTATGCCAACAGAAGTAGCAAGTCCTTGTCCAAGAGGTCCTGTTGTCATTTCTACTCCTGGAGTTAATCCATATTCAGGATGTCCTGGTGTAATTGAATCAATTTGTCTAAATTTTTTTAAATCATCAAGTTCAATATCAAAACCCGCAAGATATAGAATAGAATAAAGAAGAGCGGAAGCATGTCCTGCACTCAAAACAAATCTATCTCTATTATAGAATTTTGGATTTTCTGGAATAATCCTTAAGTGATGTGCAAATAGTGTATATAAAATTGGTGCTGCTCCTAGAGATATTCCTGGATGACCACTTTTAGCATTATGTATCATATCAATAGATAATGCCCTAATTTGGTCAACTATCTTTGCTTCATTAATAGGATTATTGTTATTTTTAATCATTCGCATAAATTCATCTCTTTTCTTTGATTAGCTATTATTATAACACGAGTTTGTAGCAATTCAAGGAAAATGTAATCTATTATTTATGACATTTTTTGTTAAATGAAAAAGAGACTTTTAACTAATAAAATTGTCTCTCTTAATTATAACTTCATTATTTTTGTAGTCAAAAGTAATTTTACTATTTGGTTTAATATCATTTTTAATTAATTCTTTAGCAAGAGTAGTTTCAAGTAAACTAGTAACAAGCCTTTTAAGTGGTCTAGCTCCATATATTTCACTATAACCATTTTCTATTAAATATTCTTCCATATCTTCTGTAAGTTGTAATTTAATATTAGAATATTTTAGCCTACTTTCAAGCTCATTTATAATTTTTGTTAATATCTTTTTAATAGCCTCTTTTGTTAAGCAATTAAATATTATTACTTCATCAATTCTATTTATAAATTCTGGTCTAAAGTATTTTTTTATATCGGTTAAAACTTTCTCTCTATCTCCTTCTAAAATATCCTCACTTCCAAGGTTTGATGTCATTATAATAATTGTATTTCTAAAATCTACTAGTCTTCCATTCGAATCAGTAAGACGTCCTTCATCTAAAATTTGTAATAATAGGTTTAAAACTTCAGGGTGTGCTTTTTCTATTTCATCAAATAAAACTACACTATAAGGATTTCTTCTAACAGCTTCAGTAAGTTGTCCTCCTTCATCATAACCAACATATCCTGGAGGTGAACCAATTAAACGTGATACAGAAAATTTTTCCATATATTCGCTCATATCAATTCTAACCATATGATGTTCATCATCAAATAGTTCATAAGCTATACTTCTAGCTACTTCTGTTTTTCCAACTCCTGTTGTACCTAGGAATAAGAATGAACCAATTGGTCTATTTGGGTCTTTTATACCACTTCTACTACGAAGAACAGCTTCACTTACTCTTTTTAAAGCTTCATCTTGCCCTATGACTCTTTTTCTAAGATTATCTTCTAGCATTAATAAACGTTCTTTTTCACTACTTACAAGTTTACTAATAGGAATATTAGTCCAGCGAGAGATAATATTGGCAATATCATCTTCTTCTACAATATCACTTAATATTTGACTTCTAGTACTATTCCTAAGTTCTAGTAACTCTTTTTCAAGAGAAGGAATTGTCCCATGTCTTAGGCGCGCTGCCTTTTCTAAATCATATACTGATTCAGCTTTCTCTAATTCAAACTTAGCTCTTTCTATCTCACTTTTTTTATCTTTGATATTATCAATTATTTCTTTTTCACTATTCCATTTAGCTTTTAATTCATCTTCGTCTCTTTTTAATTTTTCAAGTGAAGAATTAATTTCTTCTAAACGTTTTTTACTAAGTTCATCTTTTTCTTTTTTTAGAGCTTGCTTTTCTATTTCGAGACGCATTATTTTTCTTGATAATTTATCAAGTTTTTCTGGAACACTATCTAGCTGTACTCTAATTGTTGCACAAGCTTCATCTACTAAATCAATTGCTTTATCAGGTAAAAATCTTTCTGTTATATATCTATTTGAAAGGGTTGCTGCTGCAATTAATGCTTTATCTTTAATTGTAACACCGTGATGAACTTCAAATCTTTCTTTAAGTCCTCTTAAAATAGTTATAGTATCTTCAACAGTTGGCTCGCCAACCTTTATTTTTTGGAAACGTCTTTCAAGTGCTCCATCTTTTTCTATATATTTTCGGTATTCATTTAAAGTAGTTGCTCCAATTAATCTAATTTCTCCTCTTGCTAGCATTGGCTTTAAGATATTAGATGTATCCATTCCACCTGCTGCATCCCCACTTGAGACAATTGTATGTATCTCATCAATAAACATTATAATTTCACCATCAGATTTTTTTATTTCATTTAAAACCTTTTTTAATCTTTCTTCAAATTCTCCTCTATATTTCGCACCTGCAATAAGAGCAGCCATATCTAGTTCCCATACAGTTTTATTTTTTAAGCTATTTGGTACATCTCCTTTTATTATTCTTTCAGCTAGTCCTTCGACAATTGCTGTTTTTCCAACACCCGCTTCTCCAATTAAGACTGGGTTATTTTTGGTCTTTCTAGATAATACTCTTGTTATATTTCTAATTTCTTCGTCTCTTCCTATAACAGGGTCAACTTTATTGTCTTTTACAGCTTGTGTAATATTTCTACCATATTTTTCAAATATATTTTCTTCTTTTTCATTTTGATTATACATAATATCAACCTCTTTTCAATAACTATTATATTCTATTTTTAGCACTTGTCAAGTATGAGTGCTAATTATTTTTACTTTTTGGGGTTGCATAAGAAAAAAATGTATGCTATTATTAAGTGGTAATGGACCCTTAGCTCAGTTGGTTAGAGCATCCGGCTCATAACCGGGCGGTCACAGGTTCGAGTCCTGTAGGGTCCACCATTATTGCGGATATGGCGGAATTGGCAGACGCGCTAGACTTAGGATCTAGTGTCATAGACGTGCAGGTTCAACTCCTGTTATCCGCACCAGATTGATAGGAAACTCGAACTTTCGAGTAACAATAGAGGCGGCTTGTCAAAGAGTCGTTTTTATGTTATTATGAATATGTCAAGGAGACTTGTATAAAATAAAAAAGGGAAATATTCAATTTGCAAAGTTGAATGTCTACCCAATTTAATGTGTAGAGACATTTATTCTAGCGAATGAGTGTCATTTTTCTATTACGATAATCATTATGATTAGGAGTAAGAAAATGATAGCAATGTATCGAAAGACTTTTATGATAAAAGTTCTTTTCTTCATTTTTATCCCTCCTTTCTTTTTCAAAATTGGAGGACTATACTCACATCAAATGTTCCTAATAGAATAATATAATATATATTTTGATAATACAATTAAACGAACTAATTTTTAGTTAAATTTATCAAAAATTGTGTTATAATTATCCTAATGATTGATTCATATATTAATCGTTGTGGTAAAAAGTTGTAGGCTATATAAGCATATAGATGATGAAGGAATATATGCTATTACAAATGCTCAAAAAAAAGTTATAACTGATAAAACAGATAGTAATAAATTTATTAAATTAGCAGAAGGATATCCTAATAAAAAACTTAATGCACATATTCTTTTAAAAAAGGGTGAAAGATTAGATTTTAGTGATATGGCTGTTATTTGTTTATTTTATAATATGGAGTGGATAAAACTCTTTGCTAAAACAGAAGTAATTTCAGGTAAAGAAAAACAAAACTTGTTTGACGAAGATTTTAGTAACGCAATATATGTACAAGAACCTATTACTGCTTCAACTTAGAAAGATAATCCAGACCATGATTTACATGAATATCATTATTTTAAAATAAAAGATGATATACACGTCAAAACTATAAATGAATTACAAAAGGAAGTTGGAATTGATATACCTTATAATGTTAATTTTATTAATGATGATGGAGGGTTTATAAAATGGATTTCTACAAATACTAGTTTTAACGATACTTCTTCTCGAGTTACTGAACAATTGATCTTAAATTTTGCTAATAGAATATCAGTTAATGAAGCTTATGAATGTCACAAAAAATTAATTGGTGATTATATAAAAAAATCAAGAGGAACAAGCGAAAAAATGAAAAAAACAAATGGAGATAAAAAGTCTTAAATTGCAAGAATTATATGAGTCTAAGAAAAATAATCCATCATATTTTCCAGGAACTAATGGATACTTTGTTCATAATGATAATGAAAGTAGCAAGCTAGAAAAAGAAGGATATACTTTACTTCAAATAAAAGAATTTTATCAAAAGTTAAAAACATTAAATCCTGACATAGTTAAAGAAATGTGTTTTTATGGAGGAACAGTACCTTATATTTTAAATAATGCAAGTGAAAGTAGAGACTTTGGAGATATTGATATTTTTGTTCCAGTACCACAGATGAAAAAATTAAGAGAAGAATTAGCACAACAAGACAGTTTTAAAATGATATGTGATTCTAAACCACTAGCACAATTTTGTCATTTGACCTCAAGAATTCAAAAAGAATCAATAGAATTAGTTATTTGAGTTTAGGTTTTTTACGATAAAAATTTGACTAATCATATAATATTCTATTATTTTTTAAAAATGTCTCTAATTTTTATTGAATTATTATTTTTTTTGCGCTTATCACTTAAAATATTTAATTCAGAGCTATATTATTCTTTTATAAAATATACTTTTAATTAATGTATTTGATCTGTTGATGTTCTTCCAGATCATATATATTTAATTTATAACTATTTTTATTTTCATCAGTTAATTTTATTGCTGTTATTTGATTATTATTGTATGTTTTATAATAATATATTCCTTTTGTTGTGTTAATACAACAAGTGTATGTTGTTATATTCCATCTTTTATCTTTAGTCATTGTTGTTCCTCTTACTATTGATACATTGTCTAATATATGGAAAAACTGCGATATAGAACTTTCTTCATCATTTTCTGATACAGAATTTAATTTATTGAATGCTGCTCTAACAAAACGTGATGTAGGAGAATTATCCCCTGGAAGCCCTATTGCTCCCATTCCAAGTCCGTATGTACATAAATTTACTTTATTTGAAAACCTATTGTCTGCAATATCTGGTGTTAAGTTCAAGTAATTATTTATGTTAACTTCATGATATGTAAATGGAGGATTATTTGTTAGAACACCTATTGAATTATTATATATCTTTAAGCCATCTTGCATAGGTTCTAATATTATACTTTCCTTAGCATCACTAATCATAAAATGTAGTGGAGTTAGAGCTATCTCATCTGAAAATGCTACATTAAGAATATTTAAATCATCTATTACTTTTTTTAATTCAGCTATACTAGAAAAATTTCCTAAAATCCAAGGAGTAAGTTCAAAAGGTGCAATATTTATTTTTTCTTTATCTAATTCATTATAATAAGCATTTTCTGGAAATTGCAGTCCTGCAATAGATAATCCCATTTCATTTGTTCCTTCAGCATATAAAGGGTATTCATTAACTACTGTAGCTGCCCCAATGATCGCATACTTTGTCTTAAATGCTCCTCCCTCTTTTAGTTTAAATGTGTAGTTTCTAGGTGTTATTACTACTTTTTCATTAAATTTATACTCTAAATCTAAAGTACGTCCAAAATAGTTATCCTTTGTTTTTAAAGTAATACAAGTACACATATTTAGTTCTCCTTTTTATTTATTTTTATAACTTATAATTTTAGTATATGCTGAAAATTATAGTTTAGAAAATCATTTTATTTGTCAAAAAAAGCTGAATCATTTATCAGCTAGTAAAATTTTATTTATTTTTTCTTTTCTTTTTTTCTCTAGGGATACTCATATCTAATAGTTTGGTATATCTTTTGGGATCAGAGAGGATTTTATTGTAGTTTTTTGTTTTTCTGATTTCTAAGATAAGTTCTAGCTCTTCATCAGACATTCTAATACTTCTTTTTTCTGAGTAGCAATTATTGTCTAATCCTACAATATAATTTAATTCTACACCATAATAATTTGCAAATCTTTCTAATTTATCTAAATCAGGTGTTCTACTATTATTTTCGTAATGTGATATTGTACTTTTATTTAAATTTAATATTCTTCCTAATTCTTCTTGTGTTAAATTTCTTTTTTCTCTTAACTCCTTAAGTCTTTTACCTACTATCATCAAAAGCACCTCATAGGCACATTATAATGAAAAAATATATTATATGATACTAAAAGTACATTTTGTCTACATAAATTTACGTGCTAAATCCTCTGTAATCCGTATATTTACAATATCGTTGGATACTGCGATATAATAATTTTTCTTTTCCTTGTAAATAATTATATATTTTGCTCTTATACCAGTCTCTTTTGTAAATTTCTGTAATTCTTCTTCATTTAAAATTTTAGCTTCCATTTCATCCTCCTCTTGCCAAAAAGGATTATTTCATAAAAATATAATA
>CATKYP010000023.1 GCA_949840855.1 uncultured Bacilli bacterium
AAAAAATATTAATATATATAAACTCTAACTTCTACACTATTCTATCTTTTTCTTGAAAAACTTACTTTCCTTTGCTATAATTAAAATGGAAAAGAATAGAAAGTGGGATGAAACATATGAATGAAAAACAAGAAGTAGTATTTTTACACTTAGATGATATAATACCAAATAGATTTCAACCCCGTGAAGTTTTTGATGAAAAAGCGCTAAAAGAACTTGCAGTATCAATAAAGGAACACGGAGTTATACACCCTATTATTGTTAGGAAAATAAATGATAGCAAATATGAAATAATAGCAGGAGAAAGAAGATATAAAGCAGCCGCACTTGCTGGACTAACATCAATACCAGCAATTATTAGAAATTTAGATGACCAAGAAGCTGCTAAAGTTGCCTTGCTAGAGAATTTGCAAAGAAGAAATCTAAATCCAATAGAAGAAGCCAGAACTTATCAAAAAATAATTGAATTAGATCAAATGACTCAAGAAGAATTAGCAAAAACAATGGGAAAAAGTCAGTCAGCAGTAGCTAATAAATTAAGACTGCTTGCTCTTTCAGAAGATGTACAGAAATCACTTTTAAAAGAAGAAATTTCAGAACGTCATGCTAGAGCACTACTTAATTTAACAGATCATAAAGAACAAATAGATATGTTAAAGAAAGTAATAAAACAAAAAATGACAGTAAGACAACTAGAAAATGAAATAAAAAATAAGACAATAACAACAGATGAAATAAAGGATGAAAATGATCTAGCATCAATTTTAAATCCAGATCCAGTTAAAATACCAAAGAATGAAAATATGGATAAGGAAGGTGATACTATAAATAGTAATAATATTCCAAACTTTCTAATGGATAAAAATACCGAAACACCCCCTCCCCTTCCAAAAATACCAACTAAAGATGATAATATTATAAATTATGGAGAAATAGATGATGAAGAGGATGATATAGGGGATAACCAAAAATATCCAGATTTAACTGGAGATAATTCAACTCTTTTATCAAAGCCAATAGACCTAATGAATTTCAAAACAGGAACTAAAGACCTTACAAACATAAACGATAATCTAAATAATATACCACCACCACAGAACTCTGCTAAATCGGATCTGGATTCATTGTTAAATATAAAACCGAATTTAATGGCTAATAATGATAATAATGAAAGTAAACTTACACCAGCTGAAGAAGCTTTAAGAGAAAGTGAAAATAAAAATTACAATAATAAAGAGGATTATTTTTCAGCACCTAATCTAATGTCGATAGAATTACCTACCAATCAGCAAATTCAAAAAGAACCAGAAAATGATATGTTTAGTAATCCCTCTTCTTCTAATAATAGTTTAATTGATTTTGTTAAGTCTCACAGAAATGAAAAAGAACAATCAAATTCATTAATAGACTTAAATCAATCATTCTTTCAAAAACCAGTTGAAAAATCTGAAAAAACAACAAATGATGCAAAAAAATCATTAGGCAGTGTACTAATGAGCGAAAGTTTAAAAGATCCAATAAAAAATCAGGAAGAATATAACATTCAGCAAATGGTAAATGAAATTAGAAAAACTCTAAAAGAATTAGAAAATCAGGGCGCTAAAATAGACACAGATGAAATGAATTTTGAAAATCAATATCAAATATTAATAAAAATAGATAAAAACAGTAATTACTAGGCATAATTTTATTTATGTCTTTTACTGATTATAAAGTCTAAAAAATATAAAGTGCATAATTAACTACAAATAAAGACAATTTTGTTTCCAAATAACAGATTATTTGATAAAATAGAATGTGCTAGAAATAAAAGAAAAAAGGTGATAAGATGGGAAAGACAATAGCACTAGTAAATCAAAAAGGTGGAGTAGGGAAAACCACAACAAGTATAAATCTTTCTGCATCTCTTGCAGTATTAGATAAAAAAGTTCTATTAATAGATTTAGATCCACAAGGTAATACAACAACAGGTGTAGGAATAAATAAAGCTGATATAGAAAAGAGTATTTATGATGTTTTAATAGGAGAATGTGATATTAAAGATGCAATAATAAAAACAAAATATCAAAAATTATATGTTATGCCAGCAACAATAAACCTAGCAGGAATAGATGTTGAGCTTCTCGAAAAAAGTAAGCACGAGCAGGGATTTCAAAAAGGTAACCAGTTAAAAGAAAAATTAGATACAATAAGAGATGAATATGACTTTATTATCATAGATTGTCCACCTACTCTAGGTTTAATTACAACAAATGCTTTAGCAGCATCAGATTCAGTTATAATACCTGTTCAATGTGAATTTTTTGCTCTAGAGGGAATAACTCAATTACTAAATACCATAATGTTAGCTCAAAAAAGCTTAAATACCTCCTTAAAAATAGAAGGAGTTTTACTAACAATGTTAGACTCTAGAACAAACTTAGGCTTTGAAGTAGTAGATGATATTAGAAAATTCTTTAAAGAAAAAGTATATAATACCATTATTCCTAGATTAATAAGATTGACTGAGGCTCCATCACATGGAGAACCTATAATTGCCTATGATCCAAAAAGTAGAGGTTCAGAAGCATACATAAATCTTGCAAAGGAAGTGATTGAAAGAAATGGAACAACAAAGTAATATAAAAAGAAAAGCCTTAGGAAAAGGCCTAGAAGAACTCTTTAACAGTGAACCATTAGATTATACTTCGGTAGAGGAAAAAATAATAGAAGAAACACCAGAAGAACAAATTATAAATATTCCATTAAAAGAATTAAGAAGTAATCCATATCAACCAAGAAAAGTATTTGATGAAGAAAAATTAGAAGAATTAGCTAATTCTATAAAAGAACATGGTGTATTTCAACCAATCATAGCAAAAAAAAGTATCAAAGGATATGAGATAATAGCAGGAGAAAGACGTGTAAAAGCTTCTCTTTTAGCAGGGCTAACTGAAATACCTGCAATAATTAAAAACTTTACCGATACTGAAATGATGGAAATAGCGCTTCTAGAAAACTTACAAAGAGAAAATTTAACATCAATAGAAGAAGCAAATGCTTATAAGAGTTTACTTGAAAATCTAAATATTACACAAGAAAAATTAGCAACAAGATTAGGAAAAAGTAGATCGCATATTACAAATACTTTGGGACTGCTAAATCTACCTATAGAGACTCAAAACTTAATAAATGAAAATAAAATAACAATGGGGCATGCTAGGGTTTTAAGTAAACTAGAGGATGCTTATCAAATAAAAGAACTCACAGATAAAATTATAACTGAAGGATTAAGTGTTAGGACTTTAGAAAATTTAACATCAGAAAATGATAATTATCAAAGAAGAAAGCAAATGGCTAGAAAAACAAAAAGTGATAATGAATATAAGTATGTTGAAGAAATATTAAACGATAAATTAGGTACAAAAGTAAAAATAAAGAAAAATAAAATTGAAATAACATTCACAAATGACAATGATCTGAATAGATTATTAGAAATAATGCATCTAGATAAATAAAGGAGGAATTATGATAACTTTATTTAATACATACCAAATAGATATAAAATATTTTACTCTGCCAATTATATATATAGCAATTGGTACAATATCATATACAATTTTAAAAAGAATTATTAATAATATTTTTGATAAAAGAAACTCAAAAATACTAATTAAAAGACACTATCAAAAAAGAGCAGATACAATAAAAATTATGATCCTAAATATCTTAAAATATGCAATTATAATTTTAGTGATTTTAGCAGAATTAACTATATATGATATCAATATAAAATCAATATTAGCAGGACTTGGAATTATGGCAACAATAGTTGGACTTGCTTTTCAAGATATTGCAAAAGATTTATTAGCTGGAATATTTATTATTGCAGAAGATCAATATGAAATAGGAGATACTATAGAAGTTAATGGTTATATGGGAGAAGTGGTCTTTATTGGACTAAAAACAACTAGGATAAGGGATTATAAAGGAAGAGTAAAAATAATAGCAAATCATAATATAACAGAAGTAATAAACTATAATTTGGAAGATGGACTAGCCATTGTCGACATTGGAATAGGTTATAGTGAAGATATGGATCACGTTGAAAAAGTATTAAATAAGGTAGCAAAAGATTTAACAAAAACCTTACCAAAAATTAAAGGAGAAGCTAAAGTTCTAGGAATAGATTCATTAGACGATTCGGCAGTAGTATATAGAATAACTGCTCCAGTAAGCTCTATGGAACAATATGCTTCACAAAGAATTATGCGAAAAAAAATAAAAGAAGCTCTTGATAAAGAAAATATTAAAATACCATTCCCACAAGTGGAGGTCCATAATGGTTAATAATAAAGAATATATAGTAGGAACTAAATGTCAAATGAAAAAAAAGCACCCTTGTGGGGGAGATATTTGGGAAGTATTAAGAGTCGGAGCTGATATAAAAATAAAATGCCAAACCTGTGGTCGTACTTTTTTTATTCCACGCATAGATTTTAATAAAAGAATAAAAAAAATAATGAAAGAGGAAGGTAAATAAAATGCAGGAAAAACGAAAATTAAAATTAAAAAAATTCTACTTCCATCCAATAACAGTATTTTTCTTAGCAACCATTTTTATACTAATAATAAGTGCTATTCTAGCCCACTTTCAGGTACAAACAACATATAATATAGTAAATACAACTACTAAAGAATTAGAACCAAAACTAATATCTGTAGAAAACTTATTAACATATAGTAACATAAAAGCAATTCTTAGAAATACTATTAACTCTTTTGCATCATTTGCACCACTTACAATGCTCCTTTTAAGTTTAATAGGAATAAGTATAGCTAATGCAACTGGATTACTAGATACTATTTCACAAAGAAAATTAAAAAAGATATCAAAAGCTCAATTAACTTTTATTTTTGTTTTTTTAGGAGTAATTTCTTCGTTAGTAAGTGATATTGGATATGTATTATTAATTCCTCTAGCAGCACTTGTATATGAGAAAAATGGAAGGAATCCAATTTTAGGTATAATAACAGCTTTTGCATCAACAGCTTTTGCAAGTAGTATAAGTATCTTTACTGGTTGGACAGACGTAGGACTAATTCCATACACCAGAGTAGCAGCCCACTTAATAGATAATCAAACACATATCAGTTTAACAGCCAATCTAATCTTTATAATAGTATCAAGTATAATTATATCTATAGTAGGAACAATTATAATAGAAAAAATAATCAATAAAAAAATAGGTAAATATCACATAAAAGATATTAATGGGCATACTTTAAAAACAAGTGAATTAATAATTACTGATATAGAAGAAGCAGAACAAAATAAAATTGCAACAGAAAAAAGAGAAAAAAAAGGTCTACACTATGCTTTAATTACAAGTATTATTTTAATAGCAATATTTATTTATTCTATAATACCAAACTTACCATTATCAGGACTATTGCTAGATAAAAGTGAGACGTCATATGTTAATATGTTATTTGGAAGTTCATCTTACTTACATTCAGCCTTTACTTTTCTAGTAGCATTATTCTTAACATTAGTAGGAATAAGTTATGGAATAGGAGCAAAAAGCTTTAAAAATGATAAAGAATTAATAGAAAAAGCGAGTGATTATTTTAAAAATATAGGAATGATAATAATACTTATATTTGTATTCTCTCAATTTCTTTCAATATGGCGTATGTCAAATATAGGAAAAGTAATAGCAAGTTCCCTAGCTAATTTATTGTCACACCTAGAATTTACTGATATTCCATTAATAATTGTAACCTTAATAATCATAGCGATTGCTGGATTATTTTCAACAAGTATGACAACTAAATGGCAAATATTTTCACCTATTGTAGTACCAATGTTTATGCAAGCAAATCTATCACCTCAGTTTGCTCAAATAATTATGCGTGCAGCTGATTCAATGACAAAGGGAATAACCCCTCTACTTGGTTCATTTGTAATTTATTTAGGTTATTTAAATACATATAATCAAAATAAACAAAAGCCAATTACTATACATTCTGCAATAAAAATGTTAACACCCTACTTTATATTAATATCATTAACCTGGATTTTGATACTAATAGTATGGTATATAGTGGGTATTCCAATAGGACCAAAAGTATATCCAACAATTTAAGACTATGGTCTTTTTTGTTTTAAAAATATTATCTATTTTAAATAAGTAATATGTGATATAATAAGAACCAGAAAAGAGGTATATTATGAGTTTAACAGCAGGTATTGTAGGCCTACCAAATGTGGGAAAATCAACTTTATTTAATGCAATTACAAAGAAGAATATTTTGGCAGAAAACTATCCCTTTGCAACAATTGATCCTAATGTAGGAGTAGTAACTGTTCCAGATAAAAGAATAGATGTCTTAAAAGATATGTATAAACCAAATAAGGTCATACCGACAGCATATGAGTTTACTGATATTGCAGGACTAGTTAAAGGTGCATCAAACGGAGAAGGATTAGGAAATAAATTCTTATCACATATAAGAGAAACTGATGCTATATGTGAAGTAGTTAGATGTTTCGAAAACGGAAAAATAATACATGTAGATGGTGCTGTTGATCCAATAAGAGATATAGAAACAATAAATTTAGAACTAGCTATAGCAGACTTAGATATTATAAATGGAAGACTAGAAAGAGTTTCTAAAAAAGCAAGAACCAGTAAAGAGAAAAATGATTTACTAGAAGTAGAGTCACTTGAAAAAGCAAAAAAAGCTCTTGAAAGTAATATTCCACTAAGATTAATAGAATGGACAGATGAAGAAATAACTCTTTTAAAGTCCTATAGTTTTCTAACAATAAAACCTATTATCTACTTAGCAAATATAAATGAAGAAGAAATATCAAAAGAAGATAATAATTATGTAAAACTAGTAAAAGAGTATGCCAAAAAAGAAAAAGCTCCAGTTGTAAAACTTTGTGCCAAACTAGAAGAAGATTTAAGCCAGTTAGAAAATGATGAAAAACAAGAAATGTTAGAAGCTCTAAATATTGATACAAGCGGCCTAGATAAACTAATTGAAACAACATACGATTTACTAGGACTTGCTACCTACTTCACAGTTGGAAAAGATGAAGTAAGAGCATGGACCTTTAAAAAAGGAATGAACGCAAAAAAATGTGCTGGAATTATTCATACTGATTTTGAAAAAGGTTTTATCAAAGCAGAAGTGATGAGTTATGAAGACTTAGTAAAATATGGAGATGAATTGAAAGTACGAGAAAATGGTCGTGCAAGACTCGAAGGAAAAGACTACGAAATGCAAGATGGTGATATATGCCACTTTAGATTTAATGTATAGATTAACGTTTATATAAAGTTATTATATAATGGTAATTAATGCTTAATTGCCAAAAAATCAAACAGGAGGTCAAAATGAGAGAATTAAATACAGAAAGAATTATTGATAATTTAAATAAAAATCATAGAAAAAATGAAGAAATATTATATAAATAGTTTTATATCCTTAATAGAAAATTATTTAGAAAATTCAGAGAAAGAAAAAGTTTTATTTTCAGAGTTTAATAAATTATCTGAAATTATGAACATAATTGATATAGATGGTGAAAAGCAGCTTGAATATATCACGTCATTTGTAGAAGAGAATATTAATACAGGCCTATTATCAGAGGAACCAAATAAATTAAATATGTCATATGACGATTATGAAATGATTACTCACATCACAGAAAAATTTCAAATAAAAATATCTCAAGAAATGTTATCTAAAATATATGAAAAGTATATTAAAAAGGAATCATTACAAATTTGGGAAGAACAAGTATTAGAAATAATGCTTAAGTCCATAAAAGAAACGAATAATTTTAGAGACTTAATGAAGAACATTAAAGAAAGATATTTACAAAAGAAAGATAATTATATAATGGATGATGTGAAAGAAATTATAAAGACATTAGAAACTATGGGAGTGACACAAGAATCTAATATAAAGATTAAAAGAACTTTAGTAAAAAAATATAAAGAGAGAAAATATAGTGATAATACTAAACCTAATATAGAAAAACCAATATATGTAACAACAGAAGAAGTAAAGGACGAAAATAATAACAAATCATCAAACCCAAAACAATATAAAGTAAGAATATATAGTAATAATATTAAACCCAAGAAAGAAAAAACTTTATTAGCACCAACCAAAGAAGAAAATAAGAACAAACTTTTAACATCAAAGCAATATAAAGAAATATTAAATACACTAAAAAGGTATATTATATTTGACGGAATGCAACTAAAAGAAGAAGTTACAGTTACACAAGAAGAAAGAATTATGCTTGCTAGTAATTTATTACTTGTAGGATATAATGAGAGAGATGTAAAAAAGTTCATTTACAATAGTGATTTAATATATCAACTTATTACTAATAATAAAAAGGATAAAACAGTAATAGAAAACATATCATTAGAAGAACTAATTAGACTTTATCAAGGCAACGTTGATAGATATGTATATTATAATGATAATAATTCATTAGAAATTGAAGAAATAATAGATACTATTAATTTATACATAGAACTTTCTAAAGAAGAAAGTAATGAAGAAATGCTAGAAGAAATAAAGAAAGAAATATATAATAATATGCTAATTTTAAATAATATTGTTACCCATAATTATAAATATGAATTAGAAAAAATAAAAGAAGAAAAAATACACAAAAAGAAAATTTTAGAAAATCAACTATAATGTAACAAAATTATCATAAAAAGTTTTACAAAAAAAATTTTCTTTGTTATAATACATACGAGTATTCAAAATACTCCTTGCCTTTATAAAAAAGGCCTTATGTCCAGAAGGAGGTGTAAAAATGACAAAATATGAGTTAACATTCATAGTAAGATCAGATATGGAAGAACAAGAAATTAAAAATGTTGCAGAAACTATGAAAAAAGTTCTAACAGATGGTAATGCAAATATTATAGAAGAAAAAGCACTTGGTCAAAAAGAATTAGCATATGAAATAAACAAAATGAAAACTGGTTACTATTTTCTATATGTTATAGAAGCTGAAAATGAAGTAATTGATGAATTCTCTCGTGTAGCAAGAATTAATGAAAGTATACTTCGTCATTTAACAATAAAAGTAGAAGACTAAGAGTGAGGAAAACATGAACAAAGTAATTTTAATAGGACGCCTAACAAGGGATCCAGAATTAAGATATACAGGAAGTAATATTCCTGTTGCAACATTCTCTCTAGCTGTAAATAGAAACTTTTCTAATGCAGCAGGAGAAAGAGAAGCAGACTTTATAAACGTTGTAGTTTGGAGAAAACAAGCAGAAAACGTTAAAAATTATTTAAATCAAGGAAGCCAAGTTGCTATTGATGGTCGTATTCAAACAAGAAGCTATGATGATCAAGATGGAAAAAAACGCTATGTAACAGAAGTAGTAGCAGACAATGTAGAATTTTTAGGTACCAAAGGAAGTAATCAAAATCAATCAAATCTATCACAAGAAGCACCACAAGAAATGGGACCTACCCCATATGATTTTGGAGACTCTGCTACTTCTACTAAAACAACTACAACTAATACTGACAACGATCCTTTTGCAGATTTTGGCTCAAAAATTGAAATAAATGATGACGAATTACCATTTTAAAAAGGAGGATTTTTATGGCAGAATTTTATCGTAAAAAGAAAAAAGTTTGTATGTTATGTGCTGGAAAAACAGTAAATTACAAAGAACCAGAAATTTTAAAAAAATATATAAATGAAAAAGGTAAAATTGTATCACGTCGTGTAACAGGAACTTGTGCACGCCACCAAAGAGTAGTTGCTCGTGAAATAAAAAGAGCTCGTGCAATTGCCCTACTACCTTATACTAAATAATTTAACTAGAAAACATTGATAACTAAAATATCGATGTTTTTTCTTTTGCAAAAATAGTTAATTATAATAAAACTAAGTAACAAAATACTAGATTTAAATAGTTATAATATTCTAAGATAAGAAAATATAATATGAGATAAAAGTTATTATTTATATGACTATCATATAATTAAAAATACCAAATATATTGATTTTTAAATCATACCTAAATATAATAAATATTAAATTAAATGGAGGAAATAATTATGGAAGCAATTTATGACGCAAAACTGGATCCGGAATTCCAGAATGCTTTTATTGACATAG
>CATKYP010000024.1 GCA_949840855.1 uncultured Bacilli bacterium
TATAATATATTTAAAATAGAGGTGTAAAATATGAAAAAAATTATGTTAATTATAATTACAGCAATGTTTCTAATCCCGTTTGATGTTAAAGCTGCTTCGATTACTGGTACCCAAATATCAGGAAAAAATTCTGTAAATATAGGTGAAAGTTTTTCCTTGTCGTTTCATATCAATTACTCAGGAATTCAAAAAACAGCATCTGATTCTCCAGGTATAGCAGGAGTTATATTTGAACTTGAGTTTGATGATAACATCTTTTCTGTAACGGGGGTTTCAAACGGAGATGAATGGGATACAATAGTAGGGAAAAGTGATGGAAAGTACTACGTATTTAGTACAATTAGAGAAAACAGCTCTTCAAAAGATAAATGTGCTGATGATGTACTGTATTGTGGAAACTATGTCGCAACCCTAACATTTTATGTAAAAGATACAAATGTACAAAACGCAGATATAAAAATGACGACTGCTGAAACAGTACTATTTAAAGTAAATTCAGATTATTCAGAAAATGATGCTATATTACTTAGCAGCACAAATGGCAAATCTCATAATATAAGCATAAATAAAACAAATAATAATATTCAAGAAGAACCACCAAGCATTGCTTCTAATTCAAAGCCAAACAACATAATACCACAGATAGAACCAAAGGAAGTAGATACTAATAAACAACCTAATAGCAATAATACTCAAAACAATAACCCAGATCAAGAAAATAAAAATCAAGAAACTTCTAAAAACAACAATACTAATCTTTCATCATTAAAGATTAAAAATTATGATATTAATTTTGAAAAAGGAAAAACCAAATATGTTATCTATATAAACAAAAATATAAACAAATTAAAAATAGAAGCAACACCAGAAGAGAAGACATCAACTATTAAAATAAAGGGAGCAGATAATCTTAAGAAAAATAACTACGAAGTAGAAATAGAAGTAACAGCAGAAAACAATTCAAAAAAGACTTATACTGTAGTAGCTAAAACAATAAAGCAAACTAATATAGCACCATTTAAAATAAAACTAAGTAAAAAAAATATGCAAGCTATAATTAAAGTAGCAATTATTGCTAGCTTACTGCTTATACCATTTTTTATAATAATATATTTAAAAAACAGAAAACTAAACAAATTATTTGATGATTTAGACAACATATAATAATTAAAAATATTTATTATTTACCTATTAGAAAAAATCTAATAGGTAAATTCATATTGTAAATAAATCAGTTGCCACACATCTTTTAAAAGATGTCGAAAAAAATTAGCAAAATAAGTTGACAAGTGCTAATTATTGAGCATATAATATTATTAGCACTCAGGAAATTATAGTGCTAGGAGGTAAAAGCATGCTTACCAAAAGACAAAATAATATTCTAAAACTCATAGTAGAAGAATATATTCAGCTTGCAAAGCCTGTAGGTTCAGACCTAATATCTAAAAAGATAAACTGTTCGCCAGCAACTGCAAGAAATGAGATGAGTGATTTAGAAGAGATTGGTCTACTTGAAAAAACTCACACATCAAGTGGTAGAATACCAAGCGCTACAGGTTATAATTACTATATAAAAAACTTAATGGACAGAAAGAAAATGAAAAAATCTGATATGGAAAAATTAGAAATCATTTTCAATAACCATCAGCTAGCCTTATCTGATTGTATATCTAAAAGCTTACAAGTAGTTTCTGATATGACAAGTTATACAAGTGTTATACTAGGCTCTAATTCTCATGATAACTTGCTAAAATTAATAGAAGTGGTTCCAATAGGTGAAAATGCTATGACAATAATTGTTGTAACAGATAAAGGACATGTCGAAAACAAAACTATCGTTCTAGAAGATGTAGAAATCGAAGATGTAAAAAAGACAGTATCCTTAATTAATAATTTAATTACAGGAACACCAATAGATGAAGTAAGTATGAAACTAGAATATGAGGTTAAACCGATTATTGGCAAGTACGTAAATCAGCATGAACAAATTTATAATGCCTTTTACCACGTGTTTACAGATTTTACTGATAATAACTCAGTTAATGTTGTAGGCAAAAATAAATTCCTTGAACAGCCAGAATTTTCAAGTTTAGAAAAAATAAAAGGAATATACAACAAACTTGATAATAAAGATATCTTAAGAAAAATTACCAGTAAAAACAATGATGACTCAAAAGATATAGAAATATATATAGGTGAAGAAAGTCAAATAGATGAAGATATGGCAGTTATCAAGACAAAATACAAAACAAAAACAGATGAGGGAACCATTGCAATCATTGGTCCTAAACGTATGGAATATGAACGAGTAATAAATTTATTAGAATTCATAAAAGAAAATATTGAAAGGTAGGTAAACTATGCAAGAAGAAAAAGAAAAGCTTGAAAAAAACGAAAACCAAGATAAAGAAGAATGTGGATGTGTAAACGGTTGTTGTGAAATAAAGATAGAAGATGATGATAGCTCTTCTGATGAAGGAAAAGAAAAAGAAAAAAACAAAAAGTGTCACAAAAAAGAAAACAAGGAGCTACTAGAACTAAAAGAACAACTAGAAAAGAAAGAACAAGAAAATAAAGAATTATTAGAAAAAGTAAAGTATTCTCAAGCTGAACTTGTGAATTATAGACGTAGAAAAGATGAAGAAACAGAAAACTTATTAAAATATTCTAATAAAGATATAATAGCAGATATTATTCCGATAATAGATAATTTTGAAAGAGCGATATCATTAGATGATAATAATCTAGAAGATGAATTATCTAAATTCTTAGCAGGATTTAAAATGATATATTCTCAGTTAACAGAAGTACTGAGAAGTTATGATGTAACAACAATTGAAAGACGTGGAGAAATATTTGATAGCACTCAAGAACAAGCTTTAATGACTGATACTGTAGAAGGAAAACAAGATGACGAAGTTCTAGAAGTATTACTAAAAGGTTATAAATTAAAAGACAGGGTAATAAGACCTGCCACAGTTAAAGTAAATAAAATCGAAGAAATTGAAAGTGAGGAGAAATAATTATGAGTAAAATAATAGGAATTGATTTAGGTACAACAAACAGTTGTGTCGCAGTTTTAGAAGCAGGAGAAGGAAAAGTTATTCCTAATAAAGAAGGAGGAAGAACTACTCCATCAGTTGTTTCATTTAATAAAGATGGTGAAAAAAGTGTAGGAGATGCCGCTAAACGTCAAGCTTTAACTAACAAAGATACTATTTCAAGTATTAAAAGACTAATGGGAACTAGTAAAAAAGTAGAAATAAAAGGTAAGAAATATACTCCAGAAGAAGTATCTGCTATGATACTAAGTCACCTAAAAGACTATGCTGAAGATTATTTAGGAGAGAAAGTTGATCGTGCAGTAATAACTGTTCCAGCATATTTCAACGATGCTCAACGTCAAGCAACAAAGAATGCTGGTAAAATTGCAGGACTTACAGTTGAAAGAATTATTAACGAGCCAACTGCAGCAGCACTTGCTTATGGATTAGACAAACAAGATACTTCACAAACTATACTTGTATATGACCTAGGTGGTGGAACATTCGATGTTTCAATACTTGAATTAGGAGATGGAGTAGTTGAAGTTAAATCAACTAATGGTGATAATAATCTTGGTGGAGATGACTTTGATAAATGCATTATTGACTACTTAGTAGATACATTCAAAAAAGACAATGGCATTGATCTATCTAAAGACAAAATGGCTATGCAAAGACTTAAAGAAGTTGCTGAAAAAGCTAAAAAAGATTTATCAGGTATTACTTCAACTCAAATATCAGCACCATTTATCGCTCAGGGAGAGGATGGAGGACCACTTCACTTAGATGTAACTCTAACTCGTGCTAAATTTGAAGATTTAATTCGTGATTTAGTAAAATCAACACTTAAACCAGTAAGAAATGCTTTGAAAGATGCAAATCTTAAGAAAGAGGATATTGACAAAATCTTATTTGTTGGAGGATCAACTCGTATTCCAATGGTTTATGATGTTGTTAAAGAAGAACTTGGCAAAGACCCATCAAGAGAAGTTAATCCAGATGAAGTTGTTGCAATGGGAGCAGCTATTCAAGGTGGAGTTTTAACAGGGGATGTTAATGATATAGTTCTACTTGATGTTACACCACTTTCACTTGGACTAGAAACTTTAGGTGGAGTTATGACAACTTTAATTCCTAGAAACACTACTATTCCAACATCTAAAAAAGAAGTATTCTCAACTGCTCAAGATAACCAACCAGCAGTAGATATTCACGTATTACAAGGTGAACGTCCAATGGCAGCAGATAATAAAACTCTAGGAAACTTCCAATTATCAGGAATACCTGCAGCTCGCCGTGGAGTACCTCAAATAGAAGTTACTTTTGATATAGATGCTAATGGTATTGTTAATGTTACCGCTAAAGATTTAGGTACTAATAAATCTCAAAAAATAACAATTACATCAAATACTAACTTATCAGATGAAGAAGTAGAAAAAATGATGAAAGAAGCTGAAGCAAATAAAGAAGCTGACGATAAGAGAAAAGAAGAAGCTGAACTTAGAAATGATGCTGAACAATTATGTTTCCAAACAGAAAGCTCATTAAAAGACTTTAAAGATAAGATAGATGATAAAGAAAAAGAAGAAACAGAAGACTTAATAAAAGAAGTTAGAGAATGTTTAACAAAAGATGAGCTTGATATAGATAAACTAAAGGAAAAGAAAGATGCCCTACAAGAAAAAGCAATCGAAATGGCAAGTAAAGTTTATCAACAAGCATCTCCTGAAAACGAAGAAAATACAAAAGAAGAAAATAGCACAGATAAAAAAGACGATAACATAAAAGATGCTGATTACGAAGAAAAATAAGAGTATAGATTAAGAAGTAGTTAATAAAACTGCTTCTTAATTCGTAATATTAATAGGAGCTAAAATGATGAATAAAAAAAGATCTGAAACAAACGCAGAAGACAAGTGGGATTTATTGCTAATCTATAAAAATGAGCACGCATTCAATAAGGACTTAGAAGAGGTTAATAAGGAAATAGATATTCTAAAAGATTTATTGCCAACATTTTTAGATACTAGTAAGGATTTTAAAAAGTATTATTTGCAAAAAGAAAAAACAGAAAGACTAATTGAAAAATTATTTGTTTATTCAAAATCTAAAAAAGACGAAGATATAGCGAATAATGTATCACAAGAATTATATGGAAAAGTATTAAACTTAGATACTAAATATGAAGAACAAATAGCAGAAGAAGTTTCCAAAATATTAAAAACAGATAAAAAAATAATAGATAGCTTTTTAAACTCAGAAGATATGGATTCATACAATCATTACTTTGATAAAATTTTTGACAAAAAAGACCATATAGTAGATGAAAATACTGAAAAAGCTTTAGCAAAATATGAAAAGGTATTAAAAGGAAGTCAAACAACATATTCATATTTAGTTAATTCAGATATTAAGTTCCCTTCTATAAAGTATAAAGAAAAAACAATAGAGGTTACAGAATCGATATATCCAGTATTAATAAAAAGTGATGATATAAATATTAGAAAAGAGGCATTTAAAAAATTATATGAAGCATATAAAAGCTTTGAAAACGTTATAACATCAACATATTCACAAAATATATTATATAATGTTACAACAGCAAAACTAAGAAACTATAATAGTGTCTTAGAAATGAATTTAAAAAAAGATAAACTTCCACTTGATATATATTATAACTTAATTAAAACAGTTAGAAAAAATTTATCATCGCTTCATAAATACTATCAATTAAAAAAGAAGATGTTACAAATAGATAAAATGCACTTATATGATACATATATCAATGTAATTGGTAAAAATGATAAAACATATACTTTTGCCGAAGCACAAAAAATAGTTTTAAATGTCTTAGATATATTAGGAAAAGACTATGTATCTGTCATTAATAAAGCATTTAAAGAAAAATGGATAGATAAATATCCTAATGATGGAAAAGTAGAAGGAGCATATTCAATTGTTACCAGAACCACTTGTCCTTACATACTTCTAAACTATGTAAATACATATTTCGATCTTAGAAGCTTAATACACGAGTTAGGACATTCTGTTCATACTTTTTATGCCAACAAAGAAAATGAATTTCATAATGCAATATATCCCATATTTTTAGGAGAAATAGCATCTACTACCAATGAACTTTTATTAAGTAATTATATGTATGAAAATGCTAGTAGTAAAGAAGAAAAATTAATTATTCTAAATGAAAAATTAGATTTATTTAAATCAACAATTTTTAGACAAACAATGTTTTCTGAGTTTGAAGAGAAGGCATATAAATATGTAGAAGAAGATAATACTTTAACAAGCAAATATTTATATGATACATACTATAATTTAAATAAAGACTATTTTGGTCCTAATATTGAAATAGATGAAGAAATAGGATACGAATGGATGCGAATTCCACATTTTTATACTCCATTTTATGTATATCAATATGCCACTAGTTTAAGTATTGCGTGTTATATTGTTGAAAATATTACAAACAAAACTCCAGGATTTAAGGAAAAGTATTTAAATTTCCTTAAATCTGGAGGAAAAGAATATCCTCTTGAAATATTAAAAATAATAGATATCGATTTAACAGATACAAAAATATATGAAAGTGCGATAAACTCATTTAAAGATACTCTTGAAAAGTTCGAGAATTTATACTATAAATAGAAAGTAGTGAGGTAAATTATGTCAGATAAAAGAGATTATTATAAAGTCTTAGGTGTTTCTAAAGATGCTTCAGAACAAGAAATAAAAAGTGCTTTTAGAAAATTAGCAAAAAAATACCATCCAGATTTAAATAAAGACGACCCTACAGCAGCTGATAAATTTAAAGAAGCTCAAGAAGCATATGAAGTATTATCAGATAAAAATAAAAGAGCAAACTATGATAGATTTGGTCATGCAGGTGTAGGTTCAGGATCAGGAGGCTTTGGAGGCTTTAATGGTGCAAGCTACGGTTTTGATGCTAGTGATATAGATTTAGGAGATATTTTTGATTCATTTTTTGGCGGCGGCTTTGGAGGAGGTTTTTCTCAAAGAGGAAGCTCTACAAGCAGAAAACGTTCAGGCGCTGATATGTTAAAAAAAATAAACTTAAGTTTCGAAGAAGCGATCTACGGTTGTGGAAAAGATTTAGAATTAGATGTAGTAGAAGAGTGTAGTACCTGTAAAGGAGAAGGTGGGCTTAATTCTAAAACCTGTCCAAAGTGCCACGGAAGTGGAACAATAACATCAGAGCAACATACAATATTGGGCTCATTCCTTTCTAAAACAACTTGCCCTGATTGCCATGGTAGTGGAAAAACTTATGATAAGACTTGCCCTGATTGCCATGGTTCTGGACAAACAACTAAGCACAAAACTATTACTGTTAATATTCCAGCAGGTATTACTACAGGAGATAGATTGCGTCTGTCAAAAAAAGGCGGTCCTGGAAGTAATGGTGGAGAGCCTGGAGATTTATATTTAGAATTCTATATAGCAGAACATAAATACTATAAAAGAGAAAATGATGATATATATTTAGATGTTCCAATAACAATTACAGAAGCAATTTTAGGTTGTAAAAAAGAAATTCCAACTCTATACGGAAGTGTAAAACTAAATATTCCAGCAGGAACTAATAGCGGAGATATACAACGCATTAAAGGAAAAGGAGTAGATAATAAAGCTAAACGTTCAAAAGGGAATATGTATATAACAATAAAAGTAATAACACCAAAACATTTAACTAGAGAACAAAAAAAATTAATTGAAGCTTTAGGAAAAACAGAACTAGAAGACGAAGAAATAGAAAAATTTAATAGATTTACAAACGAAAGTTACTAAAAAGCATTTATCTTTCTTATATAAATGCTTTTTTATAATTTACACAAAATAAAAAGAGCTAACAGCTCATCCTTCATAATTAAAAAATCATAGTTTTTAAAATTCTTTGGGTATTAGCAAAATTAAGTTTAGCAACTTCTTCTAGTTTTTCTTTGCCATACTTTTCAACAAGCTCTTCGCCAATTTTATCAACCTCAGAGCCAGCACCTTTAACAAGTGGTAGAGAAAGATCATCACAAAGCTTCTCAAACTCTTTTAAAAATAAATATCTACTAATAATAGAGGAGCAAGCAACTGCAAGATTCTTATCCTCTGCCTTAGTCATAAAAGTAATACCTTTTTGTTTATTAGATGCATCTTCAATATATTCATAATATCTTTTTTCTCTAGCAAATTCATCTACTATAATATAATCATAATCAGGATTTTCTTCATTAATTAATTGAAATAACACCTTATTATGCATAATTGCTTTTATCTTATTCATATTTACATCTTTTGAATATTTTTCGTTATATTCTTTATTATTCAATATAACACTTCTATATTTTATTTTTTTAGCAATTTGAGGAGCAATCTTCAATATAGTAGAATCATTAATTTTTTTAGAATCTCCTACTCCTAAATCATCTAAAAACTTCACATCATCTTTATTAACATAACTAGCTGTAACTACAATTGGACCAAAATAATCGCCTGTTCCAACTTCATCACTTCCTACACTGCTACAATTATGATATTTACTATAATCTTCTTTAGGAACATCAGAAATTCCCATCATTTCTTTCCACATACTTGCATCAACATCAGCACTTACCCCTTGAAACATAACCTTATTAGATGTATATAAAGTAACTACTGTATCATTATCAACAGCTTGAAAAACAACATATTGTATTTCTTTATCTCTTTTTTTATCAGCATAATATTTAATCATTTTTTCCTTGATATCATCGTTAACTTTAAAAACAATGTTCATATATGTAAACACCTCAAAAATATTATATCGCATTTAAAAATTTTATGCTATAATAATATTATTAAAAGATAAGGAGAGTGATTAAATTGAATTATTTAGATTGGATAATTATAATATTCATACTTTTATGTATGGTTGTAGGTTCGCAAAGAGGAGTAATCAAAGAAACAGTAAGCGTAGTAGGAACTATTTTGCTTTTGATATTATCATTTGTATTAATGGGGCCAGTAGCAGGATTATTTTACAAATTCTTCCCATTTTTCAGTTTTGGGCTAGTTGGGATAAGTTTATCTGCATTAAATATTTTAGTGTATCAAATAATATCATTTGCCATAGTTTTCTTCATTTTAAACATAATATTAAATGTTATACTATCGCTTACTAATGTAGTAGATAAGTTATTAAGTCTTCTAGTAATAATTAAACCTATATCATCACTACTTGGAGCAGTTATAGGAATTTTAAGTGGTTATGTTACAGCATTTATAATACTTCTAATTTTATCAGTTCCATTTAGTGCTAGTAAAACATTTCACGAATCAACTATTAATAATTTCATCTTAGATAAAACACCTATGTTAACATCATTAACCAAAGATATAAGAAGTGCTACTGATGATATTTATAATTTAACTGTTGACATAGCAAAAGATACTAATAGTCTTCAAAATGCCAATGTTTACAATCTACAAATGTTAGATATTATGCTAAAATATAATATAATAACTATAAATTCAGTAGATGAATTAATAGAACAAAACAAACTAGGTGATATCAAAAATTTAAATAACGTTCTAGATAAATATAGGTAGGAAAAAGACTATGATTAAGTATTTAGAAAAAGAAATCGATTTTCAAAAAGAAATAGAAAAAGAGAATATACTAGTAGATTTTTATGCAGACTGGTGTGGTCCATGTAGAATGCAATCTGATATACTCTTAGAGTTAGATAAACAGAAAAATATAGATATATTAAAAGTAAATATAGATAAATTTCCAGAAATAGCAAGCAAATATCAAATAACAAGCATCCCCACATTATTGTTTTTTAAAAATAACAATATAAAAAATAAAGAAATAGGTGTAAGAAATTTAGAAGAACTGCTAGAATTAACTGAATAAGGCAAAAAGCTCAAATGTAAAACTAAATGCAACTTTGAAGAAGTAAATGCAACAAAATGTATGAAATTAACAAAAAAATAGAAA
>CATKYP010000025.1 GCA_949840855.1 uncultured Bacilli bacterium
AATATTGAAAATCTTATTTTTAACGTCATTCCTTCTCTTTAATCACTTTACGTAAAGTTTTTATGCAATTGCCTTAATCTTTTGGAATGAAATTTCCTTAAGATTGATTATACGAGTGAGAAAAATGTTTAATTTAGTATCAAAATTTAAGCCAAGTGGTGACCAACCAGAAGCGATAAAAAAACTAGTAGAAGGAGTCCAAAATGGCAAAAAAGAACAGGTCTTATTAGGAGCAACAGGGACTGGTAAAACCTTTACTATGGCGAATGTTATAGAAAAAACTGGTAAAAAGACATTAATACTTGCCCATAATAAAACTTTAGCAGGTCAATTATATAGTGAAATGAAAGAACTGTTCCCTAATAATGCAGTATGCTACTTTGTTTCATACTACGATTATTACCAACCAGAAGCTTATGTACCATCAACTGACACATATATAGAAAAAGATTCCTCTATAAACGATGAGATAGATGAACTTAGACACTATGCTACTAGTAACCTCTTATCTAGAGATGATGTTATAGTAGTTGCAAGTGTCTCTTGTATTTATGGTATAGGTGAAGTTGAAGAATATAAAAATAAAATGTTAACTCTTTCTGTAGGAGAAAATATAAAACGTGATAAGGTATTGGCAAAACTTGTTGAAATGCTTTATGAAAGAAATGATTTGGATTTTAAAAGGGGAACATTTAGAGTCAGGGGCGACGTTTTAGAAATTATACCAACTAACCAAAATACAACAGGTTATAGAATAGAATTTTTTGGTGATGAGATAGATAGAATAAGTGAAATAGATAGTTTAACAGGTAATATAATTACTAATAAAAAAAGCATAAGTATATTTCCAGCCAGTCATTTCGTTGTAAGTGATGATAAGCTTCATGAAGCTATTAAAAGAATAAAAGAAGAATTAAAACTTCGTATTAAATACTTTAAAGACAATAATAAGCCATTAGAAGCGGAAAGAATAGAACAAAGAACAAACTATGATATGGAAATGCTAGAAGAAACAGGCTTTTGTACAGGTATTGAGAATTATTCGCGTCCAATGTCAGGAAGAGAAGAAGGAGAAACTCCAACTACTTTGATAGATTTTTTAGGAGACGACTTTTTATTAATAGTTGATGAGTCACACGTAACTCTGCCACAAGTAAGAGGAATGTATAATGGGGATAGAGCACGTAAAATGAATCTAGTTGATTTTGGTTTCCGTTTGCCAAGTGCTCTTGATAATAGGCCACTAAAATTTGATGAATTTGAAAGTAAAATAAAACAAGCTATCTATGTATCAGCAACTCCAGGAGATTATGAACTTGAACACACAAATAATGAATATGTTGAACAGATAATTAGACCTACAGGACTACTCGATCCCACAATAGAAGTTAGATCTACAGATGGACAAATAGATGACTTAATTAGTGAAATAAAAGAAAGAATAGAGAAAAATGAAAGAACTTTAATAACTACTCTAACTATTCGTATGGCAGAAGAATTAACTAATTATCTAAAAGAAACAGATATAAAAGTAGCTTATCTTCATGCTGAAGTAAAAACTTTAGAACGTTTGCAAATAATACATGATTTAAGAACGGGAAAATATGAATGTGTTGTAGGAATAAATCTTCTACGTGAGGGAATAGATATACCAGAAGTATCACTAATAGCAATACTCGATGCTGATAAGGAGGGCTTCTTGAGAAGTGAAAGAAGCCTAATTCAAACAATAGGTAGATGCGCTAGAAATGCAAGCGGACACGTTATAATGTATGCTGACAAAATAACTGATAGTATGAATAAAGCTATGACAGAGACTGCACGTCGTCGTGCCATACAGGAAGAATATAATAAGAATCACAATATTACACCAACTACAATTAAGAAGGAAATAAGAGAAGTAATATCAAATATCGATACTTCTAAAGATAAAAAAATAAAAATGTCTAAAAAGGAAAAACAACTCCATATTGATAATTTAGAACAAGAGATGAAGGAAGCTGCTAAAAACTTAGATTTTGAAAGAGCAATGGAATTGCGTGATATCTTATTTGAATTAAAAACAAAATAAAAGAAAAAAGTCAAATACTGACTTTTTTTGTATAGAAATAGAACTAAACTAATAATTCATAATATTAAACATAAAAACTAAAATATAAGTTAATTATTTAAAATCTTCTTTAGACATTTATCATCATCTAAAACTAAATCATTTGTTTTAGTATAATAGTACATATCCCAAAGTCTTCCATTTATATAATATGAGCTTAATCTAGTCCCACTAAATTCACAATTTTTTTTATGTAAATTAAGTGATGGTTCATTAAATTCAAAAATAGCACTAGTCACACTTGCATATCCTATAGAAAATAACTCATTATAAAATTTATTGATAACCATAGAGCCAAGACCTCTTCCTTGTAATGAAGGATCAATTCCCATTTCTATTTCAGCATTTTTACTATTAGCATTATTTCTTAATATATTAATAAAACCACAATAATCGTTACTAAAATTAACAAGTATATAACTATAATTCATAATCTGGTTTAGTAAAGAATTATTACACTTATCTTTTTGAATCATATACTTATCTTCTCCTAAAGGAATAGAAAATTTATCTCTATTTTGCATTGCAATCATATGTCCTAAAACTATATTATCTATATCTACTTCGAATTTCTGAAAACTGTGAGGGTTTATTAATTTATAATTATTTTCTAATAATATATACTCATCTAGTTCTTTTTTATCTGTATTAAAAACAGATATATCATAAGAAATATTTTTTGGAATAACAAATTCTTCATTCATTTTCATTTTAGGAATATGTTGAAACATTATTTTTGATTCAATTTTTCCTTCATTTAAAGAAGCAAGTGGTATTTGCCCATAATAGTTCAATTTAGACTCTTCTATTATATCGAGAGTATTATAATCACTGCCAGAGACGCAAAAACATACATTATAAATATTAAGACTGTGGACATAATCAAGATAATCATCAATTACAGAACTAGAAAATACCTCTATAATATCATCTCCTAAAGATTTATCTAAAAATAATTTTAGATCAGTTCTCTCATTAGACCAAATAACATTATTTAATCCTATGATTCCAATTATTCTATCTCTATATCTTATTGAAAAAGGATAAATCATATTAGGAAGAGAATAATACTCAGAAAACTTATCTAAAACCTCTTGTGATATACCAGGAATCAATAAACTATTTGATCTTGCTTGCCTTCCATTAAATATATGATTACTTTTCTTTACTTCAGAATAACCTGGATCTTTAAAAATAATTTCTTCTTCAATTGTAAGTCTTAGAGAGTCCCACATCCAACTTCTATATTCACTAAGTATTTCATTTTTATCATCTTCATTAATAAGTGGATAGTTTATTTCTAGTCTGATTGATGCCATATGTTCCTGCTCATCAATATTATATAAACCTATATATCCTATATAATTTTTATTACAATCAGTAATTGATGCTCTATAATTTTCATTCAAACTATTAATAACATCTTCTGCCTTTTTTGTTGAAATTTTAGAATTAGATTTTATAAGCCTTAATGTAGAGTCATAATACGTATCAAAACTCCCTATAAAAAATTTATTAGTTTTAAATTTTGGTATAAAAAACGTTTCCACTTTTATTCACCTCTAATGGAGCATATTATAACACAATAGAAACTTTTTGTATAGAAGTTTAAAATATTAATATAAAAACAAATATTAATATAAAAACAAAAAAGGATAATTCCTATAAAAAACTGACAAAAAAGTAAAAAATATATGTTATAATATGGGGCAGGTGATGTAGTATGGATAAAATTATAATTAAAGGAGCTCGTGAAAATAATTTAAAGAATATTTCCTTAGAGCTGCCAAAAAATAAATTAATAGTAATGACAGGTGTATCAGGAAGCGGAAAAAGTAGTCTAGCTTTCGATACTATTTATGCTGAAGGAGAAAGAAGATATATGGAAAGTCTTTCAGCTTATGCTAGACAGTTTTTAGGAAATAGTGAAAAACCTGATGTAGACTCTATTGAAGGATTAAGCCCAGCAATTAGTATAGATCAAAAAACAACAAGTAAAAACCCTCGTTCAACAGTTGGAACAGTAACAGAAATATATGATTACTTAAGACTTTTATATGCAAGAGTTGGAACTTCATACTGTCCAAATCATCATATACCAATATCAAGACAAAGCATTGAAGAAATGGTTAATAAACTAAAAGAATATGATGAAGGAACTAAAATGATTATAATGTCTCCAGTAGTTGACGGAGAAAAAGGAACACATAAAGATTTATTAGATAATCTTAGAAAAGAAGGATACATAAGAGTAAGGATTAATGGAGAAAACTATGATCTATCAGAAGATATACATTTAGAAAAAAATAAAAAAGATAAAATTGAAGTCATAATAGATCGCATTGTTTTAAAAGAAGAAAGTTATCCAAGATTAACAGAAGCAGTAGAAAATGCTACTAAATTATCAAATGGGAAAGTAATAATAGAAGTATTAGGAGAAAATCATAAAGAATTAGTATTTTCAGAATCTTTTGCTTGTCCATATTGCGAATTTTCTCTAGCAGAATTAGAACCAAGAACCTTCAGTTTTAATGCTCCATATGGTGCTTGTCCAGATTGCAAAGGACTAGGATTAAAACTTCAAATAGATGTAGATTTAGTAATACCTGATAAAAGTTTAAGTATAAATGAAGGTTGTATTAAAACATTAACTGATGATCAGGATAGCATAGACTATAAAAAGTTAGAATGTATGTGTAAACACTATAAAATAAATATGAATAAATCATTTGCTAAACTTACTAAACAACAACAAAACTATATACTATATGGAAGTGATGAAATAATATCATTCAAATACAAGTCAAAAAGTGGTAATAACTATAATAGTAGTGACTATTATGAAGGAATTATCAATAATCTTGAAAGACGTTATATGGAAACAAGCAGTACTTGGATCCGTGACTGGCTAGAAAACTATATGGTAGAGCACATTTGTGAAACTTGTAATGGCGCTAGACTAAAAGATGAAGTATTAACAGTCTTAATAGGAGATAAAAACATTTATGAAGTAACTTGTATGAGCATCAAAGAATTAGTTAAATTTTTTGATAATATAAAACTATCAGAAGAACAAACAAAAATTGCCGATTTAGTTCTAAAAGAAATAAAATCTCGCTTGTCTTTTCTAGCTAATGTCGGACTAGAATATTTAACGCTAGCAAGAAGTGCTGCAACACTATCAGGTGGAGAATCCCAAAGAATACGTCTTGCAACTCAAATAGGTTCACGATTAACAGGTGTTTTATATGTTCTAGATGAGCCTAGTATTGGTCTTCACCAAAGAGATAATGAAAAATTAATTAAATCAATGCAAGAAATGAGAGACTTAGGAAATACTTTAATTGTTGTAGAACACGATACAGATACAATGCTAGCATCAGACTACTTAGTAGATATTGGACCAGAAGCTGGAGAAAATGGTGGACGAGTAATGGCTAAAGGAACACCAGAAGAAGTTATGAAAGAAGAAAATAGCCTAACAGGACAATATCTTAGTGGCAAAAGATGTATTGAAATCCCAAAAACAAGAAGAAAAGGTAATAAAAAGTACATAGAGATAAAAGGTGCAAAAAGTCACAATCTTAAAAATATAAATGCCAAAATTCCTCTTGGAACACTAACTTGTATCACTGGAGTATCAGGAAGTGGAAAAAGTAGTTTAATAAATGATATAATGTGTAAAGCAATTTCAAAAGAATTATACAAAACTAAAGAAAAACCAGGAGAACATAAAAAAGTCCTTGGAATAGAAAATTTAGATAAAATAGTATCTATCTCCCAAAATCCTATAGGAAGAACCCCAAGAAGTAATCCAGCAACTTATACTGGAGTATTTGATGATATAAGAGAATTATTTACAACAACCAAGGAAGCTAAAATGCATGGTTTTGAAAAAAATAGATTTTCATTCAATGTAAAAGGAGGTCGCTGTGAAGCATGTCGTGGAGATGGAGTTAAAAAAATAGAAATGCATTTTCTACCTGATGTATATGTTCCTTGTGAAATTTGTCACGGAACTAGATATAATACAGAAACTCTAAGCATAAAATATAAGGACAAAAATATTGCTGAAGTCTTAGATATGCGTGTTACAGAAGCCTTAGAATTTTTTGAAAATATTCCAAAAATAAAGCATAAATTACAAGTTTTAGAAGATGTTGGACTAGGCTATATTAGACTAGGTCAAAGTGCTCCAACTCTATCAGGAGGAGAAGCAGAACGTGTAAAACTTGCAAAAGAGCTTCAAAGAAAAGCAACAGGAAAAACCTTGTTTGTGCTAGATGAACCAACAACAGGGCTTCATATGGAAGATATTAAGCGCTTACTTGCAATTTTACATAAAATAGTGGATAATAAAGATACTGTAGTAGTAATTGAACATAACCTAGATGTTATAAAAACAGCGGATTATATTATTGATTTAGGACCAGAGGGAGGAGACCTTGGGGGAGAAATAATAGCAGAGGGTACTCCTGAAGAAGTAATTAAAAATGAAAAATCATATACAGGTAAGTTCTTAAAGAAACTATTCTAAAAAAGGGTGATATAGAATGAAACTAATTATAAAGGAAAAAGGTAAATTACGTCTTAATGCATTTATAGATTGGCTAATTTATATGTTATCTTATACATTAGTTTTAATTTTTGTATCATCTTTTTTTAATAGTATGTATATAGATAAAAAACATTATTTTATTTATTCTCTTTTAATAACACTAATTGTCTATATTTTAAACAAAACTGTAAAGCCAACCTTAGTAAAATTAACAATACCAATAACAGGAATAACTCTTGGTCTATTTTATCCATGTATTAATTTATTTATCTTAAAAGTAGCAGATTGGATTTTAGGAACACATTTTAATTTAGAAAATATATTTATTGCTTTAATAATATCAATTTTACTATCTACTTGTAATTTTTTAGTTGATGGGCTTATAATAAAACCAATCTTAAAACGTTTCAAAAAAGAGGGTGAAGAACTTGAATAGAGTAGCCCTAGACTTAGGTATTGTACAAATATATTGGTATTCAATATTTATATTATTAGGAGTACTATTTGCAATATTTATAATATATAAAGAGATGAGAAAGCAAGGCCTATCTAAAGATATAATTCTTGATATGAGTTTTTACTCTATTGTCATAGGAATAATTGGTGCAAGAATCTATTATGTACTATTTAATCTAGATTACTATCTAACCAATCCTATAGAAATTATAGAAATATATAAAGGAGGTCTAGCTATTCACGGAGGTCTAATAGCAGGTTGCTCCTATCTAATATATTTTACTAAAAAGAATAAACTAAATACTTTAAAAATATTAGATATAATTGTAGTAGGAGTAATACTAGGACAATCAATAGGCAGATGGGGAAATTTTTTTAATCAAGAAGCATTTGGAAAAGTGACAACTTATCAAACCTTACAAAACAGTCATATTCCAAAGTTTGTAATAAATGGTATGTATATAAATGGAGAATATTATACTCCAACATTTTTTTATGAAAGCATAAGCTCTATAATAGGATTTATCATATTATTATTTATTAGGAAAAATGAAAAACTAAAAACAGGACAATTAAGTGGCTTTTATTTAATATGGTATTCAATAAATAGATTTTTTATAGAAGGTTTAAGAACAGATAGCTTAATGTTAGGTTCTATAAGAATAGCACAATTAGTATCACTTTTCTTGATAACTATAGGACTTTTTCTAATACTTAAAAATATAAAAAATAAAAAAATATACTTTTACTAAACCGTTTATAGTATACTTTAAATAGGTGATTAATTATGCACAAGAAGGTTGTAATATTTGGAGGAGGAACAGGGCTTTCTTCTCTCTTAAAAGAATTAAAAGAGTTTCCAATAGATATAACAGCGGTTATAACTGTATCAGATAATGGTAGTTCAACAGGAAAACTACGAGAAGAATTTAATATTCCAGCCGTTGGAGATATTAGGAAAGTAATAACTTCTCTATCAGATATAGATCCAAATATCAAGAAAATGCTAGAATATCGCTTTAAGACTACTAGTGATTTAAATGGACACGCTTTAGGTAATTTGATACTAACAGCAATGCTTGATATAACAGGAAGTCTTGAAAAATCAATTAAACATTTAACTACTCTTTTAGATGTAAGACACAAAGTTTTACCAATATCAGAAGATAAAAATTTAACTCTTATGGCTAAAACTAAAGAAGGAAATATTATAGAAGGAGAAGAAGAAATAACTTTATCAACAGAAACTGTGGAAAAAATATTTTATAAAAAGGAGCCAAATGTAACAAAAGATGTAATAATTTCTATCAAAGAAGCAGACTTAATAATTTTAAGTATGGGAAGTCTCTATACTAGTTTACTTCCTAATATAATATGTAAAAAAGTAAAAGAAACGATAAAAAAAACAAATTCCAAAATTATGTACATATGTAATGCAGTAACTCAACCTGGAGAAACAGACGATTTTAAAGTAGGTGACCATATAGATTTAATAAATAAATACTTAGAATATAGAAAAATAGATGTAGTAATAGCAAGTAACAGTAATATAGATGATGAAACAGCTAAAATTTATGAAACCAAAGAACAAAAGTCGCCTGTAATAATAGACCATGCAAGACTTAATAGCTTAGGGGTAGAATTAATAGAAAAAGACCTAATAAATACAGAACAAAATATAATAAGACATGATGGTATGAAACTAGCATCAACTATAATGTCCTATCTGATGGAGGATTAAATGTCATTTTCAACAACAACTAAAAATGAAATTACTACTCTTAGTCACTCCAAATCGGAACGACTTGCAATGCTCTCAGGATTTGTCAGAAATAATGGCTATATTCAAAATGACAATCTATACTTAACTACAGAAAATACAAATATTTTAAATATGCTAGTAGAATATTTTGAAAATCTTTACGAAATAAAAGTAAATATAAAAGAAATAGAGAACTTAAATCTATTTAAAAATAAATTAAATCTATTAATGATAGAACATAAAGTAAAGTTTATTCTCCAAGATATAGCCTATTTTGACAAAGAAAATAATTATAATGACACAGTCCCTGATTATATAGTAGGAGCAAATGAAGAAATAAGAGCATATCTAAGAGGGGTCTTTCTTTCAACGGGCAGTATAAATGATCCATCTTCATCTTATCATCTAGAATTAACTATTAATAAAAAAGATGAAGCCGTATTTGTACAAAGACTTCTAAATATATTTGATTTGAATGCCAAAATACTAAGTAGAGAAAAAGGTTATATGATATATATCAAAGAAGCAGAGAAAATATGTGATTTTTTAAAAATAATTCAAGCTAATAATGCGGTTTTACACTATGAAAATATCAGAATTTATCACGAAGAAAAAAATAAAACTAATAGACTTAATAATTGTGAACAAGCAAATATTGATAAAATAGTTGAAACAGCTGCTAAACAATTAGAACAAATAAAAATGATAGAAAAATATATGCCAGAAAACTTAATAGATGAAAAGACTAAAGAAGTGATGACTTATAGAAAAAAATACCCAGAAGTTTCTTTAAAAGAGTTAAGCGAAATAATTTCTCTAGAAACAGGAAAAACAATAACAAAATCAGGGCTCAATCATCGCTTGCGAAAAATAAAAGCTTTAGCTGAGAAACTTGAAGAAAATAATCAAGATATATAAAAAAGAATTGAATAAATATAAAATGACCCCATTGTCAAGGACTAAATAAAAAAGAGAGTCTAAGCAATGGAAGATAGAAGATGATTTCTGTA
>CATKYP010000026.1 GCA_949840855.1 uncultured Bacilli bacterium
TAAAACTGATAGTGTTAAGAAAAGCTTGGAAGTGATGATTAATAAAATGCCAGATTATTTTTTTGAAGTTGCTGCTTCTTCAACTGGCAAGTATCATCCTGAATATGCATTAGGAGAAGGAGGTTTATTAAGACATACTAAGGCTGCAGTTAGGGTTGCTTATGAGCTTTTAGAAGATCCTGCGATTGGTAATAAATATTCTCAATTAGAAAAAGACTTGATGATAATGGGACTTGTTTTGCATGATGGTTTAAAACATGGTGTTCCAATGGAAAAGTATGTTAAATTTGAACATCCATTATTAATGGCAAACTTAGTAGAAGAAAGTAAGGATGAACTTCCTTTAGAAAAAGAAAGTATAGAATTATTGAAAGCTGTAATATCTAGTCATATGGGTCCTTGGACTACTGATTATAACGGCCAAGATATATTACCAAAACCTACAACAAAATATCAGAATTTTGTTCATATGTGTGATTATCTTGCTAGTAGAAAATCTATTTTATTTAGATTTGATGATAAAAATGATATTGTTTAATTAAGTTAATAAGTTTTAAAACTTATTTTTTTGTGCAATAAAAAAGCATATTTTAATATATGCTAAATTATGCCATTATTTGGAGGAGGTTGGATCGGATTTATTAGATTGCTAGTTATTGGTGTTAATGGTTGTGTAGGAATTATTCCTTGTGGAAATATTAAATTGTCTATCTTTGATTTATTTATATCTTGATTAATATTTGATTGTATAGTATTTGGTGTTGCTTGATTATTATTTATTGTTATTCCATTATTTAATTCTAATTTTTGTCTATTTTGATTTGGAATTTG
The DNA here is from genome assembly GCA_949840855.1 of uncultured Bacilli bacterium. Classification (GTDB taxonomy): domain Bacteria; phylum Bacillota_I; class Bacilli_A; order RF39; family UBA660; genus UBA2730. The sequence continues at coordinate 832 of CATKYP010000026.1, forward strand.
AGTCTCTTCTGTTGGGAAGAAGTTGTTGATATTTTCTTCTTCTTGTGTTTTAGGAGTTTGTATTTTATTCGTCGTATTTAAAGGTGCAATGTTATTATTTGTATTAATATCTTTTTTTGGAAAGTAATTATTATAACTTTTAAATTTATTAGGTTCTTCTATAATGCCGTTTTTAAGTTGTAATGAATTAATATCTTTTGCTGGGAAATATGAAGGGAAATTGAAATTTTTATTTTCTTTTATATTATCTAATGTAGTACTTATATTAGATAAAGAATTTTCATTTTTTAAATCTGCTAAATTTTTTGCTGGGAAGTATGAAGAAAAGCTTTTAATATTATTTTTGCTTGTTTCCTTTTTAATTTCAGTTGTTTTCTCATTTGCCTCAATTGGGTTAGCTTTTACTTCATCTAAATTATTATTAGGAAAAAAGTCTTTATAATGCTTTGTATTTGCTATACTTTTTTCTTTTGTAGTATTTTCTTGAAGCACTGTTATATCTTTTTTTGGAAAATATGAATTAGCGGGTTTTATGCTTTCTTTATTGTTGTTACTTTCTATAGTTATTTCCTTTTTTGGAAAATAGTGCTCAAATTTCTTATTTTTATTGGTTATTTCGTTATCTGATGATTCAATAGTTTTATTTTTTTGTATATTAGTACTTTGTGTATTTAAGTTTAAATTATTACTTATAATAGGTGGAGTTTGCTGTACTATATTTTTATTTTGATTATTTAATATTGAAGTAGCTTGCTTAGTTGTTATAGCATTAGTTGCTTGTTTATCAATTAAAACATTTTTGTTTGTTAAAGCTGTAGTTGAAATAGCTCCTGCTGTAACATTAGTATTTGTTTTTTCTGCTACTTCTTTTATACTTCCTTCCTTTTCTTCTTCTTTCAGTTTTTTTGCTATTTCTTTAGTTTCAGTTTTTGCTTCCTTTACAGCTGTTATGCAACTATCTTCTATATCATTATCTATTTCTATTATTCTATATATTTCTTCAAATGTAGTAAGCCCACCTAAAACTTTTCCTAGTCCATCTTGTAATAATGTTATTACATTTCCACTGCCATAAACTAAATTTCTTAGATCATCTCTATTTGAGTTGCTTTTGTTAATAGCATTTTTAATATCATCTGTTATTTCTAATACCTCTTGAATAGCAATACGACCTTTATATCCTTTATGGCAATATTGGCATCCTTGTTCATTAGCAGTATATATTGTATCTATTTCCTGCTTTAAGGCAAGTTTAAATACTTTTTTTTCATAGGGAGTAGGCTGTCTAGTTTGTCTACAATGTGGGCAAAGCATTTTGGCAAGACGCTGAGAGATAATTCCAGTAATAGCACTTGAAAGTAAATATTTTTCAACATTCATATCAAGAAGCCTTTCAATTGTAGATAAGGAATTATTAGTATGGATTGTTGATAATACTAAATGTCCAGTAATAGATGCTCTAACAGCTATTTGGGCTGTTTCACTATCACGAATTTCTCCTATTAAAATAACATTGGGATCTTGCCTTAAAATTGATCTTAGGACAGCTGCAAAGTCTAGCCCAATTTCTGAATTCACCTGTACTTGATTCATTCCTTCTATGTTCATTTCTATTGGATCTTCAACAGTTATTATATTTGTTTCTTCCTTGTTTAAAGTTTGTAGAATAGAGTAGACTGTCGTTGATTTACCACTACCGGTAGCTCCAGTTATTAAAATAATTCCATTAGGATTGGCAATCATTCTAAGAAGCTTTTGATAATTTTCTTTATTAAATCCTAAGTTATTAAGGCCTGCTAAGCTTCTAGTATAATCTAAAATACGAATAACTATTTTTTCTCCTTCGTTAGTTGGAAGACAAGAAACACGCATATCAAGATCTTTACCACCAAATTTACCTTTGATGGCACCATCTTGTGGAAGACGACTTTCTGTTATATTCATATTAGACATTAGTTTTATTCTAGTTGTTAAATTTCTTTCATACATCTTAGGAATATAAGCATAATCTACTAAATCACCATCAACACGTATTCTTGTCATTATTCCATTTTCTCTTGGATCAAGGTGAATGTCGCTAGCACCTCTATTAGAAGCATCTATTATTATTGCATCTGCAATCTGTGTAATTGGAGTTTTATTAAAATCAAAAGTAACCATCTAATCATCCCTTTTTATCTTTACTTTTTTACTTTGTTTTACTATAATAAATTATATAATAAAGTTAGGATATTTTCAAGAAAGAGTTGAAAGTTTTATGAAAAAAAAGTATAAAAAAAATGGTTTTGCTATGGTAGAGATATTAATTGCAGCAGTAACTGTAATAGGAGTATTTTCATTACTATATAATTCTGTATATCCATTAATTGGAGCATATAGTGCCAGTGATAAATATGATGATTTAGATAGTAAGTATGTTGCATTTTATATAAAAGAGATGTTAGAAACCGATGGTAGGTTTAGTATAATTAATAATGTTTTGTTAAATAGTAGTGCTTGTTCAAATACTTGCCATATATATAATACATATCCATATAAAACCAATCCAGATGGAAGTGAGACTCCTCTAACTTGGGGAGTTGATATAAAGACTATAACAGATCATCATTTGTATAAGAATGAGCTGTGTAATATGCTTAGAGAAGATAGTAATCAAAAAAATAATCAGTTTTTTTGTAATAAATATATAACAGGAGCTAGGGTTAATAGAATAATTGTAACTGATTATAAACTTGCTAATTTTAAAAATGCTATTAAAAATAGTACTAATTCTTCTATTACTAGGAGTTTAAAAAACTATGTCAATTATATGCCAACGCATATTCATGCAAATAAAACAGGATATCGTAGAGTTATTGTTGAAATAGAACACGACTCATATAACTCAGTTGGAGATATATATTATACATATGCTGAGATAGAGGTGAAGGGGTAATGAGAAAACTTAATAATAAGGGAGTTACTTTAATAGAGTTACTGGTATCATTTTCAGTGGCCTCAATTATAATTATTTCAATGTTTAATGTTGTTTTAAGCTATCAAAGAGAAGCTTCTATGGAGACTATAAAGTCAGAGATAGTTTCATATAAAAATACGATAACAAAAACAATACAAAATGATATTATAAAAGGTAATCTTAGAAGTGTAAATTTAGCAGTAAATAATCAAAGTAATAAAACAACTTATACTATGAGACTGCGTTTTAATAAGAGTGTTAATTTTAGTGGAAGAGGGGGGGATGTTTTTAGTAAAGATTTAAAAGTTGTAGCAAGTAATACAGAATCTAATTCTAATTATATTGAATATCCTGATATAAATACTAATGGAACTTTACAGACGGTGAGATATTCTCTAATTGATCTTGCTAAAGGTTGTTTTGGAAAAACAAATCCAGCTAATTCAGGTGATACAGGCGCTTGTCAAAGCTATCAAAACGTTTTAAAGTTTTCGTCGATTAATACAAATATAAATGCTGCAACAAGTGGTGACTTGGGATTAAATAGTAATAATAATGAGCAGTCATCAGCAGAGGATGGATTTTTTAATAATGCTAGATATTTTAAATTAGATATTGCTTTGAGCCATCCTGATCTTGGAGGAGATTATCATATATATATAGTAGCACCTTTAAATTATCCCTATTGCAAACCCACAGATTAGAGCAATTATGATAGAAATAGCAAGAGAAGATATCCTACCTAAAAGAAAGTACATATAATTAAGTCTTTCTTTTTTTATTATTTCTTTAACTTGGAAGTGGACACTTATTCCACCGAAACTTAAGAAAGATGTTATTAAAATTATTTTAAACATATTTGAAATATTTAAATTTTGTAATGAAAGAATTCCTTTTGTTAAATCAAATAATCCCATAAGCATAGATTTTATTAGATTATTATCTATATTAGCTGTTAGAATACTTGATGCTGTAAAAAAGAAAATAGTATTTCCTAAAACTAAGAGTAATATCTTACTGCTATTATAAAAAGAAGTAGCAAGAGTTGTTGAAAAAGAATTTTTTTGGATATTAGATTTATATTTCTCTACTATGAGTTTTTTTGGTCTTATAATAAATGCAAGCACGAAATTTGCGATATAGTGGCTAATTAATACTATTAGAGCTAGATTTTTTCCATAAATTATAGAAATTGTTCCTAATATGAATAGTGGATTTGAAAAGTGGGTAAATGTAAGTAAATAATTTGCTTGATCTTTTTCAATTAATTTTTTTTCAAGAAAAGTGGTTGTATATTTAGCGCCGCTTGGAAAACCTGACAATATACTCATAATAACAATAAAGGAACTAGCACCTGATATATGGAATACTTTTTTAAAAAGTCCATTAAATAGATATTCTAATATATTTATAAAGCCATAATTTATTAACAAATCAGATAAAGTATAGAAAAAAAACATTGCTGGAAATAAATTGTTGATAAAGACATTTAAAGCTTCTAAAATATCTTTAAAAATAGCACTAGGATTTAATAAAGTATAAAATAATCCTATTAATAAAAGTAAGATAATTGGTAAAGTTTTCAATTTTTTCAACATATTTTCCCTCTTTTTTGCTATAATTAAACATAAAGGACTGATTTTTTATGTTTAATAAAATATATAATGATGTAAGAAGAAGTATTCAAAAAAATTTTTCATTTATAATTTATTTACTTTTAATATTTATTATTTTGTGTCCAGTTAATTATTATATAATAACTGGTGGTGGGACTTTTGATGCTAAGTCAAGAGTAAGTATTAAAACGGATAATAAAATTAAAGGGAGTTTTAATATGGCTTATGTTTCTGAAATAAAAGGAACATTATTTACTTATTTACTTAGTTATATTGTTCCACATTATGAAAGGGAAAGTATAGATGATTATAAAGCAAATGAAAACGAGGATTTAAATGATGTTGAATTTAGAAATAAATTGTGGCTTAACGAAGCTAATAATAGTAGTATTTATGTAGCTTATACTAAAGCTTCTAAAGATATTTCTGTTAAGAGGTCTAATACATATATCTTTTTTGTGGATGAAAAAAGTAAATCTAATTTAAAAGTAGGCGATGAGATTCTTAGTATAGATGGAAAAAGTGTTACAGATTTAGATTCTTTAAAGAAACTAGTCAGCAACTATAGTGATGGTGATAAGTTAAAAATCAAAGTTAAAAGAAATGAAAAGATATTAGATAAATATGCTTATATATATGAGGAAAGCGGAGTTAAATATATTGGTATTAGCATAATGGAAGATATAGCATATAAAACCTCTCCTAAGGTGGCTTTTAAATTTAAAAAGAGTGAGTCAGGGCCTAGTGGTGGCTTAATTATGACTTTACAAATCTATAATATGTTAGTTAAGGAAGATATAACAAAAGGAAGAAAAATAGTTGGAACAGGAACAATAGATAAAGAAGGAAATGTTGGAGAGATTGATGGAGTTAAACATAAATTAAGAGGGGCGGTAAAAGATAAAGCTGATATATTTTTAGTAGCTAGTGGTAGAAATTATAAAGAAGCATTAAAAGAAAAAAAGATAAATAAATATAAAATAAAAATAATAGGAGTAAAAACCTTTGATGAGGCACTTGAAAAGTTAAAATAATAGGTAGGAGTAGTAATATGAGAAGAAGTGAAGTAGATTATAATAAATTAAGCCCAATGATGAAGCAATATATAGATATTAAAGAAAAATATGATGATGCTATTTTATTTTTTAGGTTGGGGGACTTTTATGAAATGTTTTTTGATGATGCTATATTAGTTAGCCGAGAATTAGAACTTACTTTAACTGGTAAAGTAGCAGGATTAGATGAAAAGGTACCAATGTGTGGAATTCCTCATCATGCATATTCATCATATGTTGATAAATTAATTGATAAGGGGTATAAAGTAGCTATTTGTGAACAGTTAGAAGATCCTAAAACAGTAAAGGGAATGGTTAAGCGCGATGTTGTACAAATTGTGACTCGTGGAACAAGACTTGATAATAGAGTTGATAGTAAAAGTAATAATTTTATTGCCAATATATATGATTTTGATATGTGCTATGGAATTAGCTATGCTGATATTTCTACAGGTGAGTTTTTTTGTAAGATAGTTGAAAAAGAAGGAAGGGAAGTAATTAGAGAAGTTGTTAAAAATTCATTTAATGAAGTGATAGTAAACGAAAGTGTTGATAGAGTACTTATTAATACTCTAAGAAGTACCTATAATATAGTTGTTACTATTACAAAAGATGGATATGAAAATGATATTTATTCATATATTTATGATTTTTTAGAAGATGATAGACTTATTACCACAATTAAACATCTTTTAAGTTATATAATAGATACTAAGAAGAAAGATTTAGTACACTTGCAAAAAGTAGAAGTTTTGAAAAATAGTGATACATTAGTTTTTGATGTTAATACTAAGAAAAATTTAGAATTGGTTGAAACTATTCGTAATAAAGATAGAACGTATAGTCTTTTGTGGTTACTTGATAAAAATAAGACTGCTATGGGAAGTAGATTTTTAAAATATAATATAGAAAATCCACTTACTAGTAAAAAAGAAATTGAAAGACGTTATAATTTTGTAGAAAAACTTTCTACAGAGTTTATATTAAGAGATGATTTGATTAAAGAACTTGATAAAGTGTATGATTTTGAACGTCTTGTTGGTAGAGTTAGTTATGGTAATTTAAATGCAAAAGATTTAATTCAATTGAAAGTATCTCTTGGTGCTCTTCCTGCTATTAGAAAAATTCTTGATGCTATTGGTTATGATAAAAGAATAGAGGAATTTCCTGATTTATATAATTTAATAGATGAGTCAATTAGTGAAGAGGCGCCTTTAACAATTCATGAGGGTGGTTTAATAAAAGATGGTTATAATAAAGAACTTGATGAACTTCGAAAAATTAGAAGTGGTTCAAAAGACTTTATTGTAGAAATGGAACAAGAAGAAAAGAGTCGTACTGGTATTAAAAACTTAAAGGTTGGTTATAATAAAATATTTGGATACTATATAGAGGTAAGCAAAAGTAATATTTCTCTAGTTAAAGATGAATTTAAATGGGATAGAAAACAGACTCTTGCTAATTGTGAAAGGTTTACTACTCCTTTACTAAAAGAAAAAGAAAATATAATATTAGGAGCAGAGGAGAAAATTGTCAATTTAGAATATAAAATTTTTATGGATATAAGAGAAGTTGTAAAAAGGTATATTGGACCTTTGCAAGAGGTTAGCAAGATAATAAGCGAAGTTGATATGTTACAAGCTTTTTCTACTATTGCTGATGATAATAAGTATGTAAGACCTAAGTTAGTTGATAAACATATTCTCAAAATTATGGAATGTAGGCATCCTGTTGTTGAAAAGGTTATGAAAGATAAATATATTGCTAATGATATAATAATGGATCAGGATACTGATATTTTATTAATTACTGGTCCCAATATGGCAGGTAAATCTACTTATATGAGACAATGTGCTATTACAGTTATTATGGCTCAAATTGGTTGTTTTGTTCCTTGTAAATCTTGCGAAATGCCAATATTTGATAAAATATTCACGAGAATTGGTGCAAGTGATGATTTGGTTAGTGGAGAATCAACTTTTATGGTTGAAATGAAAGAGGCAGAGTATGCTATAAGTGAGGCAACTAAAGATAGTTTGATTTTGTTTGATGAATTAGGAAGAGGAACAGCCACATATGATGGAATGAGTCTTGCTCAAGCAATACTTGAATATATTCATGATAAGATAGGTGCTAAAACAATGTTTTCAACTCATTATCACGAATTGACTGCACTTTCTAAAGATTTAAATAAGCTTAGAAACGTACATGTATCAGCAATTGAGGAAGATGGCAAAATCACATTTTTACATAAAGTTAAAAATGGCGCTGTTGATAAAAGTTATGGAATACATGTTGCAAGTCTTGCTGGTCTTCCTAAATCATTAATAAAAAGAAGTGAAGAAATACTAAATATTTATGAAAATAAAGAAGAAGTTAATTCTAAATATATGCAGACCTCTTTGTTTGATAACATTTTGAGTGAAGGTGGAAAAGAAAAAAATGAGATAAACGAGATAGAAGAAACAATAAATGAGCTTAATCCTCTTGAAATGACTCCTATGGAGGCGCTTACATTTTTGTTTGACTTAAAAAAGAAAGTTAAAGATAAAAAGTAAATAATAGACGAGTAATAGATTTTTTATGATAAGTAATAAAAAAAGAAAAGATTTAAAGCTGTGACAGGGAATTTATCAGGTCTTATTAGTAGCAATTAAAAGTAATTCTGCTCTAAAAAAATTGACTATTTTTTGTTTTTGTTGTATAATGTGTGCATATTTAGAGGGGGAGTATTAGTGAAAAATAAGGGGATGCCAGCTGATAATAAACTGTTTTTAGAAGCTGTTTATAGAGCTATTGATAAAAAGATCGCACATAGTAGGAAAGAACAAGATAATCAAATAAATACTGCAAAAAAGGTAGTTGACAATTTTAAATCTGATTCGAATGAAGTTGATAAATCAAATGCTTTGGAAGAAAGCAACTCATCAATATTAGAATTTTATAGAATGGGAACTTTTAGAAGTGTTCCTAATCTTTTTACCATTGATAAGAAGGATGATACTGATGATAAGAATTCTTATATAGATAATAGTGATAATAATAAAGTGTATGCTAAGACTTTACATTTGTAATATGTTATTTGCAATTAATATTAAATATTTTA
>CATKYP010000027.1 GCA_949840855.1 uncultured Bacilli bacterium
AAAGATAATAAAATTATTAATACTAATTTTTATAAAGTTGATAATCATAATATTGGTCAAATAAAACTGATTTCTACTGCATCAGATACAAAAATATATAACAATATGATATGCTTTTCATATAACAACAAGTTAGTTATTATTACTTTCAACTGTACCGAAAATCTAAAAGATGAATGGATTAATGTAGGAGATTTTATTATTGATTCATTATTTTTCAAGGAATAACTATTTTACTAAATTTACTGAAAATAAAAAAATAAGGTTAAGTGAAATTATCCATTTCTACTTAACCATTTTTAAATAAGTAATAACTTAGATCCATTTACCATTCCAGAATCTTTAACAATATTGTTCAAATTTATAACATATCCTGATATTGCATCATATAAAAGAGCATTCTGATTTATCACATAATTTTCATCTGATAATCCATTTATAACCTTTTGAATCAAATCGGTTGCTACTTTGACATTTAAATTAATTGGAATAAATACATCAAAACTCTCATCAATTGTTGCTGCATAAACTGTAACTAATATTTTATCCATAAAATCACCTACTTTGCAAACTTAACATTTACTCTATCTCCAGAATCAACTACTACAATTTGATCATTTGGATCCTGTTCATCATATACACCATATTCTCTTTTTGCTGGGAAAATGTGTTGATCAAAGAACTCACTACCAACAAATATACCATAATCAGTATCTAAATTCTCATACCATCCTTGCTTCTTAATATATGAGAAATTGCTATCTATATCTACTATAATAAATTTATAAACATTTGTTTTGATAGCAATATCCATTAAATCTGACACGCTTTTAGCATCAGAATTTTGATTCTCTTTTAAATGTTTCTCTAAAGTCGTATATCCAAATATAAATATTGGAACCTTATCCTTAACTTCATTATTCCCAATATACCTTTGCATATTATTACATAAAACTGGAACCAACTTATTAAAATTAGAACTATATACTTTTATATTTTGATATTCATCAAATTCAAACCCTTGGAAAGTATTTAAAACTATTGGATGACAACCACTTGCAGTATCAAATATTTTAAGCAAACTTTGTAAGAATACGGTAAAATCTCCAAACTTATTACCAGAAATCATTGTAATAAACTTAGAAAAATCATATGAATATAATTGAGCAGTTTCAATCTCAAGACCAAGAATAATATTATCAATACTCTTTTCAAGAGACAAATACTTATTAATTCTAACGATATTAGGCAAATCAGGAACTGGAGATACTTGCTGTACTTTAGTAGATAACTCTTTAAATATATAATCCAAGTTTTGATATAAATCCTGTTCTTCAAATATAAGTGCTGTTTGAAATTCAAATACAGAATCATTAACCCTAATAAGTCCTCTACCAGGGCAATTTGAAGGAATCACATCAGTTCTATCAACTACCATATAATAATCTGTTGATTCAAGTAATTGCAAACAAACTCTTTGTGGAAAATTATTAGCAATTCTAAACTCTAAAGCTGAAGGAGTAGTTCCCGAAAATACTATAGTAATACCATTTTTACTGCAATCTCTAGTAAGTGGTATAAATATTTCATCAAATAACTCATCAAATTGTTCCTTAAATACCTCCATTCCATTTATTAAAACAACTATATTTGGCATTCTTTGACCAGAAAGTCTGCAAAAACTTTCATAACTTCCACCATAACTAGAAAAAATCTTTTTTCTCTTCTTATTCTCCTTCTGAAGAATTTTAAATAATCTAATAATTTTCTCTCCATCATTTATTAGAAGTACATCCCCAACCTGTGGTGCTTTCATATAATTTTTTAATGTCTCAGCACCTAAATCAATAATATAAAAATTAACCTCACTAGAATCATGAGTAGTAATAATAGAATAAATTAGAGTAGATAATAAAGTAGTCTTTCCACTTCCTGTCATACCAATAACAGCTGTATTTCCACCATTAGTAATAGGAAGTCTAACAATACCCTGTAATTGTTGCTTAGGATTATCATATTCGCCAATTACTGGATTTAATACACAAGCATAATCTGTTGGTTTATATTTAGTTCTTACATTCTCTATATAAATAGTTGAAGGAACATTAGGTAACCATAAATTACTTTCCTTATATCCTTGTTTTACAGCTACATCAATTACATACTTAAGTACATTCTTAAGCTCTTCACCTAAGTTTTCTATCTTATTAGGACCAACATCCGTATTTTCTTCAATACTTCTAATAATTTGACCTACCTCATTAACAAAATCAATTGCATTATCGACTTTACTTCTAGCCTTTTCAAATGGAACATATTGTGAACCAGAATATGCAGATTGCCCTAAAATATAATACTCATCATATCCAACCTGCAAATAAAATCGTCCAGCTTCTTTAATGTATGCAGCATCTGGCTTTTGTAACATTTCTTTACTATCTTCCGCGGTTTGAACCTTACAACATACTTTAAACTTAGAATTAGACCAAATTTGATCATCTACAACACCACTAGGTTTTTGAGTTGCTAATATCAAATGTACCCCTAAACTACGACCAATACGTGCTATAGAAATTAATTGATCCATAAATTCTGGTTGTTGAGCCTTAAGTTCAGCAAATTCATCACATATAATAAATAAATGAGAAATAGGAGATTCTAATTTACCATCTCTATATAATTTTTGATACTTATAAATATCAATTGTACCAATATTTAATTTTTCCTTTGCAGCATTAAAAATTCTCTGTCTTCTTTTTACTTCACTATCAATTGATACTAAAGTTCTTTTCATAGATGCTTTATCAAGATTTGTAATTGTTCCCACAAGATGAGGAAGTCTAATTTTAAGACTACGATTTTCAAAGGCTCCAGCAAGGCCTCCTCCTTTATAATCAATTAAAACAAACTGAACCTCATCTGGATTATAATTAATAGCAAGAGATAAAATATAAGTAATTATAAACTCACTTTTTCCACTTCCTGTCATACCAGCAACTAACCCATGAGGTCCATGATACTTTTCATGTAAATCTAAATTTATCAAATTACCTGTAGCATCTATTCCAACTGGTGCTGCTAAACTATTAACAATATTTGAATTTTTCCATCTATTAACTATATTTAATTGTTCTACTTTTCCAACATCATACATTTCTAAAAAACCATATTTATCAGGCAAATTACCAACAATAGTTGTATTAGTTTTAACAGGAATATTAGCAAGATAAGATAAACATCTTGAAAGATTAATTTTTTTCTCATCTAAAAACTCTGGCGCAAAGTGAATTATATCTGCTTCTTGCATAACACTTGCAAAACATGCCCCATCATTCTTAGAATAATTAACAAAGTAAGAACACTCCATTGGAACATTTGCAACCTTAGAATCAAATACCATCATACTAAATCCCAAATTAGAATTATTTTTAAGAACATCCTGAAGTATTTTTAAATTTCTATATTCATCAATTGTATCAGTAATAATTAAATAGTATGGTAAATAATCCATATAATTAGCATTATCTCTACCATTACCTTGAGCTTCTTTTCGTCTATTTATTTCAAACTCTAAATAATTTGAAATAGATTGAGCCTCACTATGATCCGTTGCAAAGAAACGAATACTATAATCATTACTCCATAAATGAGGAAGTCTTTCTATATAATTATAATAATCTTGATTATTTTTACTTGTCAAAATAACTAACTTTAAGTCACTATAACTATGAAGAGTAACAAGCTGTAATATAATACCCATTATATATTGGCTATTAAGATTATTTTCAGATATAAATGCCACTTTATTTCTAGCAATTAAAGAAACTGTTGCAGGTACATCTTTAATATACCTATTATCATTTATAATTTTTCTTATGTCCTCTGTTATTCTATTTTCTTCTTCAACATAATCCTCTTCTTGATAATCAATTACACAATCAAGAGGAATAGTTCCAACACCAAGTCTTATACTCAAAAAATCATAATTATCAATATTTCTAGAAAATAACATATTATTTCTATTTAAAATAATCTCTTCGCATCTTTCTAATGGCACATTATTATTCTGCAAAATAGATCTTTGTTCTTCCACTGCATCTTGAAGTATTTTATTTTTCTTCTTTAAATACTTTTTAAATTTTGCAATTCTTCGTTTATTTCTAATCTTATTAATAGCTTTTGATACTAATGATTCAAATAATGGCCATATAATACTAACAAATATCATACTAGCAGACATAATAATTGACATAATAGCACTCTTCTTAACATTAGGATCGGGACTAAACAAATTATCAAAACTACCTATAACTGTAATAATCGAAGTACTACTCATAACCAGAGAAGGTATCATCATCATCATTATAGAATTTTCATTTTTTTCTATCATAGGGGGAGGAGAAATTTTTAAATGCAAAGTCTTAAATTGACTTCTAAAGACTGGCGTCTTCCAATAATAATCTTTTTCTTCATAAAAATTTGTATGTACTTCTCCATTATTATTTATATTACCTATTATAAAATTATTAGATATTTGTGCTAGTTTAGATGAATAAATAAAAACCGAATTATTAATATTATTAATTAATATATTATCTCCATATATAGTCATACGAAGACCTAATAGAAAAACAACATCTAACTTTTGTAAAACCTTTTCTTCAATATTTCTACCATTTACATATATAGGAATACCTGTATTAAGATTTTTAATTGTATAAACTCCATTTTCACATTCAATAGTAGCTTGCTTCTTATTAATCATTGGACATTGATAAATTATATCCAAATTATTACCATTACCAATAGTAATAGTACCATTAATAGGAAGTTTTTTATATATAAAATTATTTTCATAACTTTTATCTATATATAATGTTATATATTCATCTTTTCCAACAATTATTTGATAAAAACGATATATTTGAAGCTCTACTCTTTCAATTACCTTGCCATTTTCTATTATCTGAATATCATTATTGCTTTTCATCACCCATTTACCATTTTCTTCTTCCACATTCAAAAGAGAGCGTTTTTCATTTCTTTCATTATAATCAGTAATAATATAATTACCAGAAATAACATTTGGTAATAAAAATGTATACATTCTAAACCTTTGCAATATATATATCTTCATAAGAGACACCTCTTCTTATTCTCATAGATTAATTATAGCATATGTATATAAGTTGTAAAATCCCCTTTTAATATTTTTAAAATAAAATCAAAAATATTTTTAAAATAAAATCAAAAAAAGTATTGACATATTATTAAAATATTATATAATGATATTGTAAGCATATGAGTTATGTACGAAGACATAGATTATCAATGTTAAAATAACACAAATTAAATTAAATTTTAAGCATTACATAATTTAATCTATAATGAGTGAAATTTAAATTATAATTGAAAATTACAATTTTAGCATAATAATCAAGCCGATTAAAATTATCACCTCATATGTACAAAATTGAGAAGAAAGAAAACTTCAAACAGGCGATTGTTAGTATGAATCATACCGCATTATTGGTATAATGTGAACAATTGACAAACTCCAGTAAAATGTAGGAAAAGTAATATTTATAAAATAAATAAGGCCAATTACTTTTCAATTAAATTCTTGGATATGTGTTTAAATTCAAATGCTAGCTGCACATTGTCTCATAAATCTATGCTATAAGGTTTAGCCTGTTACCAAGAATCCAATTAAAGAGAAAGATAAACTCAGAATGATAATGCTATATAGATATAGAAATATAGTCTATATAGTTCAAACTGAAAAAGCTATTGAAAAAATAGCTTTTTAATTTTGCTATAAAAATTTTTCTATCCAAATAATATATATAACTCTTCACATATTTAATAAAATTTTCTAAAAAGATAGCAACTATAAATTTTAAACTTACATAAAGAAGAAAAATTAATTTAGCTATCTTTCTAAATAATCATTGCCCTTATGTGGCTCATCAAATAATAAATTATTGTAATTTTGCTGACGAAGTACCTCATATATAACAATAGCACAGCAATTAGATAGATTAAGCGCACGAACATTGTCTGACATAGGTATTCTAATACATCTATCTAATTTATCTCTTAGAATTTCTTTAGGAATACCAGTAGACTCTTTTCCAAATATAAAATATAAATTTTTATTATCATCATTAGAATAATTAAAACTACTATGAGGTTTATGCCCATATCTAGTAAAATAATAAAATTCACCTTTATTATTTTTATTTAAAAAATCATCAAAACTATCATATACATAATATTCCAACTTATCTATATAATTAACACCACTTCTTTTAATATGAGCATCATCAAGTACAAAACCAAAAGGTTTGATTAAATGAAGTACAGTGTTAGTTGCCACACAAGTACGCATAATATTCCCAGTATTCTGTGGTATTTCTGGTTGATATAAAACTATATTATTCATAAAACTCCTCCAACGAAAAAGAAGATTAATCTTCTTCTAATATATGATGTAAGTCAAGAAACTGACTAACCTTAGTTATAGACAATGCTGAATTTTTATTTGCTTGAATTAATCCTGTAACTTTGCCATCAGTAAATTCAACTAATATAGGATAATTTTCAGTAAGTTTAACTTTATAAGAATAATTGTTATTGAAACTATTAACAAATTTATCAATATCATTATCACTCAAATTTAAATATATAATGCTATTTTGTAAATTATTTTTGACAATTAGCCTCTTAAAATCCTTTTCAAAATTCCTACAATTATCACTACTAGAAGTGCACATATAAAATACACTAGTAGGATTTTCCATAATATAATGATCAAAATCTTCCCCAGTTATTTCATAGTTCAAACTTCCTCTAATAATAGGAGTTTCTCTTTGATAATCAGAGTATACTTGATACCACTTTGCAATATATAAAACCAATAGTATAGTAACAAGAAAAACTAAAATCAAAATAATATAATTTTTTAAACTAATTTCTTTTGAAGGATTTTTCTTACTCATATTATCCTCTCCTAACTATCTAATAATATTCTACCACAAATATAATAAATTGATAAGTCCTATTTCAAATATTTAATATTGTAACGTCTGTTACATTTCGCACCTAGGTCTTTAACCTTTGTGACCTCGCAATTCAAAATATGCGTAAAATTAGAATCAAAGTAAACATCAAACTTTCTTCCCTTAAAATCTTTTATATAATAATTACCATCAAGTGAAATTCCTAAAATGTTCCCCTTAATAAGCATAAGCTCAACTTTATCAGTACAAACAACCTCAACATTTGGATAAAATAAAAACTTTTTATAAAAATTATTAATTAAAGTATCAATAGCTAAAGAATCGAGTTCAACACTAAGAGTAACTGCAGAAAAACCAAGTTTATGTAAATAATACACACTATATATATTAGTAACATTAAAACTATAGTCACTTATAGAATTATTAGGATATCGATATTCTCCAATAAGACTTTTAGAATGAATATCACTATCAAAAATATTTCTCTTCTCAATAAAATATATGTCTTTATCTTTCATATATTTCTGAAAAAGTGAAAAATTATTAGTATAAAACCTATCATAAGAACTACTATTTCTTATATCTTCTTCACTTGATACCACAATAGATTTATAATTAGTAGTCAAAACATCTAATTTTTTAAACTCTACTTCTTTCTTTCCTAATCTTTCTACTTTAAGTCTTTCACCATTTAGCCTCTCTATAGCATCTCTTCTTAATTTATTAATCTCACTTATTGGTACAAATAAATCTTCATCCATTTGAATATTTATATCGCTTGCTTCATATACATAATCCCCTAACTTACACAACTTCTTTCTAATATCTTCTCTAGTTAACGCTTGTCTAGTAGCAATTTCACCCTCTCGTCCATAAACAGTAACAGAATGTTTATAATCAGTAATAACAAGCTTTACTCTACTTCCAATTCTTCCCTCAAAATAAATATTTATAGGTACTCGACGTTTAGAATAATTAAGAAGCTCTAAAGACAAATGTTTACTACTAGTCAAATAAACATCATCCATTAAATCAAGAGCTATATTATTCTTTACATAGCAAATACTATCAGCCTTATTAGACAATCTTAATGACTTATCATATAAAAAATTTACAGTCATACCCTTACCACTTTTTAAAAAACGAATACCATCCTCTTGATATAATATTTTATCTAATTTAATCTTAATTCTATCTTTAGAAATCCCTATTACTTTACCAATTTTAAGTCCCAAATGATTAGGACTTACCACATTAGAAATATTATCATCAAATAAATTACCAAGAGTAAAATCTCTATTAAATAATATTTTTAATATTTCAATATCTTTCTCAGTATAACCATTACCATCAACTATATTACGATAAAAACGAGTTACAAAATAAACATATTCTGGACTTTTCATTCTACCTTCTATTTTAAAGCTAGATATGTTGGTATCAAGCAGTTCATCAAATCTACTACTAGTATTTAACTCTTTTGTACTAAGCAAATAACCAGACTTTATAATACTATCATCCTTATATAAATTATAAAATAATCTACAACAACCAGTACACTCACCCCTATTACCTGAACGATTACCAAGCATACTAGAAAATAAACAATTGCCCGAATAACTTATACACAAAGCACCATGAATAAAAACTTCTAATTCTATTGGAATATCTATTTTTTTAATTTCTTCTAAACTTAGTTCCCTTGCTAAGACTACTCTCTTTACACCCATATCATAAAGTAATTTTATAGTATCCAAATTACTATTATTAAACTGTGTAGACGCATGTACTTCCATATCTGGATACATATTTAAAACTAGATTAATCATTCCAAAATCTTGCATAATAAAGGCATCTACTCCTAAATTATACAAATAATCTACTAACTCTAGAAATTCATCTACTTCAGAATCTTTAATAACTGTATTTAAAGTTACATAAATTTTTACACCATATATATGACAGAATTTAACTGCCTGAATAATTTCTTCTCTCGTAAAATTAGAAGCATATCGCCTAGCACCAAAATTCTTCATACCAACATAAACAGCATCACAACCACCCATTATCGCCGCTTCTAAACTTAGCATATCACCAGCTGGACTCAGTATTTCCATAAACTCAACTCACTTTTTAATTTACCACCAAAGTATTCCAAACATAATTTTAATAATCTTCAAAGCTGTCCATACAACAAATCCCAAGACAGTCCAATTCATTATTTTTTGAGCTTTATCTCCTTCATTATCCTTATATATAATCCACAAAACTAAACCCATAATAGGTACAAAAAACGATAATATGCAAAGTAATTTAGTTTGAGAATCAATATTACCAAATTCAAGATTTTTTTTAACCCTTTTTAAACAATAAGGACAAACTATATCACTTTCCAAAATTTCTTTTCCACAAAAGGTACAATACACCTTTTTATCATTATGATCTATTTTCTCTCCACAATATTCACA
>CATKYP010000028.1 GCA_949840855.1 uncultured Bacilli bacterium
TATGATTATGAAAAGGGAGTAAAGGTAATAAAGGAAATCTTAGATAATAATGCAGAAATAGAAGAAAAAGAAGTGCCTAAAGATGAATCAGATTTTACGTATGGTAATGGAATAAAAAGCTGGATTGGTTCAATATTTATTGATATTATTGGATCAACAGAATTAATAAAGAATAATAGTGAAATAAAATTGGCAAAGATCCTGAGAAGTTTTACTTCTGAAGCAATTAGTATACTTAATTATACTGATAATGTTAGACAGATTGGAGTTAGAGGTGATTGTGTTTATGGGATTTATTCTACACCTAAACAAAAAGATATTTATGAGTTGTTTGATGTAACCTGTTATTTAAATGACTTGGTTAAGATGTTAAATAAATTATTTAAATCATATGGTTATCCATCCATTAGTGTTGGCATAGGTTTAGCTGTGGGAAAAGATTTAGTAATAAAAGCTGGTAAAAAAGGAACTGGAATCAATGATAGAATTTGGATTGGAGACGCAGTAGTAGATGCTTGTAATTTAGCCAACAAGGCTGGAAGAAATGGGAAAAAGGTAATAGGCATAAATGAACTAGCATATAACAATTTTATTAAAATCCTTGAAGAAAAAAATAGTAATAAAAATGTTCGTGATTGGTTTACATGGAATCAATATGATAATTGTTATTATTGCAATGTAATAATGACTTCATTTGACGATTGGATTGAACAAAACTTATGATATAAAGTAGGTGAATTAATGATTTATATAACTGGAGATACACATAGAGATTTTTACAGATTACATAGTATAAAAAAGAATAATGATAATGTGATAATCATATTAGGCGACGCTGGTATTAATTATTGTTTAAATGAAGATGATAGTAAATTAAAACAGTATTTAAATGATATGAATATTAAATTATTTTGCATTCAAGGTAATCATGAAGAACGACCTGAAAATATATCAAGTTATAAAGAAGTTGATATGTTTGCGGGAAAGTATTTATTGAAGATGAATATCCAAATTTAATATTTGCTAAAAATGGTGAACTTTATACAATAGATGGTAAATCTGTACTTGTTATAGGTGGAGCCTATTCAGTAGATAAAGATTATAGATTAGCATATGGTTATAGATGGTTTAAAGATGAACAGTTAAGCAAGTCTGAAAAGAAAGAAATATTAAATAAATATAGTGGTAAACATATAGATATAATTTTATCTCATACTTGTCCTTTAAAATATGAACCGACTGAAGTATTTATGAAGGGATTAGATCAATCTAAAGTAGATAAATCTACGGAAATGTTTTTAAATAAAATAGAAGAAAATATTGATTATGATAAATGGTATTGTGGTCATTTTCATACAGAAAAGCAAATTGATAAAATGGAGTTTATGTTTGGAAGAGTCAAAATATTTAATAAAGATGAATTCTATCCTAAATATAATAGAAATGGTTATGAAATAATAAGAGATGTTTATAGTCAAGATGAAGTTATGAAGGAAGAAGTTGTTTGTCCTAAATGTCATTCTAAAGATATATCTGTAATAAAGGGTGATGGATTCAGAATAGATGGTGCAGATTTTATTGGAATCACTTGTAATAATTGTAAAAAAGTTTATGGATTTTATGATGTTAATTACAAACCTAACTGTCCTAAAGAATTATAAAAACATAGAAAGATAAAAATACTAGAAATTGTATGCTATAATAATTACAGCAGTTAGGAAGTGATAGAATGGATGAAGAAATTAAAACTGAAATATCTTTAAGACCAATGATGAAAATATCAGAAATGGTTCCATACTTAAAAGAAAAAAATATTAAATTTGAAATAATGCCTGAACTAGAAGCAGAAAAGTATTTAAGATACAACAATAATTATTATAATGTGACAGCATATAAACATAATTTTGAAAGATATTTTATTGATGGGGAGTTTGTTGATAAATTTATAGACTTAGATTTTGCCTATTTAAAAGATTTAGCTATCATTGATCACAGATCGAGATTAGTTTTATTTAAAATGATTATTGATATTGAGCATTATTTAAAAATAAGAATTTTAAATTTAATAGAGAACATAGATGAAGAAGATGGCTATAAAATTGTCAATATGTATTTAGAAAAAGATTTTAATGATGAAAAATTTCCTAAAAAGGTTCATAAAAGCATTCGAAATAAAGTAACAAGTGAATATTATCAAAAAATATTTACAAAATATGATTTAGATGGTGATACAAAAATAGAAAATATACCTATATGGGAATTTCTAGAAATAATAACATTTGGTGAATTAGTTAATTTTTATGAATTTTTTGCTAAAGAATATGAATTAAAAAATGAAATTAAAAATGTTTTTATTCTAAGAGAAATTGTAAAATTAAGAAATGCAGTTGCTCATAATTCATGCGTTTTATGTGATCTTGATAAAAAAGATAATAATTTTGCACCTGATTATAAAATAGTTAATTATTTAAATAATTGCGAAATAGGGAAAGAAACAAGAGATAATAAATTAAGTAATTCAAGAATAAGACAAATAACTTATACTCTTTATATGTTTAATGAAATTGTAACTAGTACAGGTGTCAAAACAAATGTTGCAAATGATATAAATGATTTGTTTTATGAACGAATAATTTTACATAAGGAATACTATAATAATAATGAACTATTAAAGTCAATATATGCCTATTTTAATAAAATAATTAAAAAACATTATAGTGTAAATATTGAATAAAATAGTTTGACATGATCATTATTATGTGGTAATATGATTATGCAAGGAAAAAGTGTTTTACACTTTTGCATGGGCACTGTCTTTATTGATGGAGCCCTATTTTTCTTTTATAATGCATATTTTAATAGAGGATTAATTTCTTCTATTTTTTAATTTCTAGGATAAATAATGACTAAAGTTAAAAAAATTGTTTGATTTCATGGTATAATTAGACTATAAATGTTTTGGAAAAAAGTAGGTGCAGTATGGGTGTTTATGAAAGTGAAGCAAGATTAGAAGATAGAATGATTGATCAACTTGTTAAACAAGGCTACGAAAAAGTACAAATAAACGATGTTAAAGATTTAGAAAATAATTTTAGAGAACAAGTTAATAGACACAATAAAATTGAATTAAAAAATGAGCCTTTATCTGATAAAGAATTTGAAAAATTAATGGTTAAAATATCTGGTAAAGGTGTTTATCAAAGTGCAAATGAATTAAGACAAAAGCAATTTATTGAAAGAGATGATGGTTCTAAAGTATACATTGAATTATTTAATAAAAATGATTGGTGTAAGAATATTTTTCAAGTTACCCATCAAACAACTGTAGAAGGTAAATATGTTAATAGATATGATGTTACTATTTTAATAAATGGACTTCCTCTTGTACAAATTGAACTTAAAAGAAGAGGAAATGATATGAAGGAAGCTTTTAATCAAATTAAAAGATATAAAAGGCATTCCTATACAGGACTTTATAAATATATTCAATTGTTTGTTATTAGTAATGGGGTAGATACGAAATATTTTGCTAATGGAGATCAAGAATTAAATTATGGATTTACTTTTTATTGGACTGATGTAGATAACAGTAGAATTACTAATTTAGAACAATTCTGTGTGTTCTTCTTAGATAGATGTAATATCGGTAAAATGATAGCTAGATATATGATTATAAATAAGACAGATAAAACTTTAATGGTTATGAGACCGTATCAAGTTTATGCTGTTGAAAATATAGTATCCCGTGCATTAGATACAAGTAATAATGGTTATATTTGGCATACAACTGGATCTGGTAAAACTATTACATCATTTAAAACAAGTCAAATATTAGCATTAGAGCCATCCATTAATCAGGTTTTCTTCTTAGTAGATAGAAAAGACTTAGATAAACAAACATTAGATGAATTCAATAAGTTTGATCCTGGTTGTGTTGATATGACAAATCAGACAGATAAATTAATCAAACAAATAAAGGACAGTTCAAAACCACTTATAATAACTACTATTCAAAAAATGGCAAATGCTTGTTCTAATCCAAAATATGCTAGTGTAATGGAGAAATACAAAGATTTAAAAACGGTATTTATAATTGATGAATGTCATAGAAGTCAATTTGGAGAAATGCATAGACAAATATCTAAAACATTTACAAAAGCACAATACTTTGGATTTACTGGTACACCTAGATTTAAAGAAAATCCATCACAAGATGGGAGAAGTACAGCAGATATATTTGAAAAATGTTTACATACCTATTTAATCAAAGATGCTATTAAAGATGAAAATGTATTAGGTTTTTCAGTCGATTATATGAAATTCGTTGAGTTAAATTCAAGAGAATTAGAAGAAGACATGATGGTAGAAGGGATAGATACTGAAGAAGTATTTATGGCTGATGAAAGAATTACCTTAATAGCGAATGATATTATTAAACATCATAATATCAAAACTCGTGATAAAAAATATAATGCCCTATTTACAGTATCATCTATACCCCAATTAGTTAAATATTATGATACATTTAAAACAATTAATCACGATTTAAAAATAGGCGCTATATTTACTTATGGTGCAAATGAAGACTTAGAGGGTGATGTTGAACATTCTAGAGAATCTTTGGATAGAATTATTAATGATTATAATAAGATATATAATACTAATTTTTCTTCTAATAATTTTGATGGATATTTTAGAGATATATGTAAAAAAATTAAAAATACTGAAATAGACATAGTAATCGTTGTTAATATGTTATTAACAGGATTTGATGCTAAAAGATTAAATACATTGTATGTTGATAAGAGTTTAAAATATCACGATTTAATTCAAGCCTTTTCAAGAACAAACAGAGTTGAAACTGAAACTAAACCGTTTGGGAATATAGTTTGCTATAGAACTACTAAAACAAGAGTGGATGAAGCAGTCAAATTATTTTCACAAACAGATAGTATAGATACTGTAATTATGGCACCATATGAAACGTACTTAGAAAAATTAAAAGTGTGTGTTGATAGATTACTTAGTATTACACCAGTAGTAGAAAGTGTTGATTCACTTGAAAGTGAAGAAGATATTAAGGAATTTATAGTAGCATTTAGAGAACTTGCAAAAGTTTTAGTTAGTTTAAAAACATTCAATCAATTTGATTTAGATACTTGTGGAGTATTAATCAATACTCAAATATTTGAAGATTATAAAAGTAAATATTATGAATTATATAGAAAACTATCTAATGATAAAGAGAAAAGTTCAATATTAAACGATGTAACATTCTCATTAGAATTAATTCAAACGGATAAGATTAATGTTTCATATATATTAAATTTAATTAGAAGTGTTGATTTATCAAATGAAGAACAAAAACAAAAGGATATTATTGATATTCAAAGTAAATTAGTAAATATTACAGATGATGAATTATTCTTAAAAGCAGATTTAATCAAGAGTTTCTTAACATCAATATTACCAACATTAAAAGAAGATGATTCTATAGATGAAGCATTAGATAACCATATGAATAAAGAAAGAGAAAAAGAAATAGAAAAATTTGCTAGTAATAATGATATTAATCTTGATAGATTAAAACAAATCATTGACGAATACGAATATAGTGGAATATTCCCAGATAAAGAAATAAATGATTCAATAGAAATAGATGATTATTGGGAAAGAAGAACTATTAAAAATAACATAAAAGAATTTATTAAAAATATTTTAAAGAAATTTATGTAGGAGGTATATATGTCTAGAGAAGAAAAACAACAATCACAACAAGCAGAATTGCAAAAACAATTGTGGAGTATTGCCAATACCTTAAGAGGTAATATGGATGCTAACGATTTTAAAAATTATATCTTAGGGTTGATATTTTATAGATATTTATCTGAAAACTTAGTTAACTATGTAGAAAATACAATGTTAAGAAATACTAAAAAGTATGTTGATATGTTTGATGATAAAAGTAGAGTTGATTAATTTAAAGGTGATTTAATTGAAGATGAAAATATAGGGTATTTTATTGAACCGGATTATTTATGGGGTACTTTAATCGATAAAATTAAAACTGGTAAATTTGATATATCAATGCTGCAAAAAGCAATTAATTCAATATCAGAATCTACTTTAGGAAATGAATCTGAAGATGACTTTGAGAATCTTTTTGAAGATATGGATTTAAATAACTCTAAACTTGGTAGAGGTGAAGCAGATAGAACTAAATTAATTTCAACAATTATGTTAAAGATTAATGATATTGATTTTTATCATGAAGATGCAGAAATCGATGTCTTAGGGGATGCTTATGAATATTTAATTTCTAATTTTGCAGCATCAGCTGGTAAAAAGGCAGGAGAATTTTATACTCCACAACAAGTATCAAGAATTCTTGCAAAGCTAGTTACTATAAATAAGTCTAAACTTCAATCTGTATATGATCCTACTTGTGGATCAGGATCATTACTATTAAGAGTTGGTAAAGAGACTAAAGTGGTATCTTATTATGGACAAGAATTTAATTCTACGACATACAACTTAGCACGAATGAATATGTTATTGCATGGTGTTTCATTTAGACATTTTGACATAAAAAACGATGATACCTTAGAAAGACCTAGACATATTGATATGAAGTTTGATGCAGTTGTCGCTAATCCACCATATTCTCAAAATTGGAGTGCTGATCCAAAATTTATAGAGGATGAAAGATTTAGTGCATATGGTAAGTTAGCACCTAAATCAAAAGCAGATTTTGCTTTTATTCAACATATGATTTATCAATTATCTGATAATGGAACAATGGCTGTAGTATTACCACATGGAGTATTATTTAGAGGTGCATCAGAGGGAATAATAAGAAGGTATCTTATTAAAGATAAAAACTATTTAGATGCTGTAATTGGATTACCAGCAAATATATTCTATGGTACTAGTATTCCTACCTGCATTTTAGTATTTAAAAAATGTAGAGAAAATGAAGAAAATATAATATTCATTGATGCGTCTAAAGATTTCGAACCAGGTAAAAATCAAAATAGATTAAGAGATCAAGATGTCGATAAAATAATCAAAACTTATACTGATAGAGTCGAAATAGAAAAATATTGTCATATAGCACCACTATATGAAATAGAAGAAAATGATTATAACTTAAATATTCCTAGATATGTAGATACCTTTGAAGAGGAAGAAGAAATTGACATTAAAGTAGTACAACAAGATTTAAAAGAAATAGATAAACAAATAGCTGAAGTTGATAAAGAACTTAATGTTTATTTAAAAGAATTAGGATTAGATGAAATATAAAATAAAAGGATTCATACAAACATATTTTGCATAAGTCCTTTTTTTAGTTCTTGTAATTTTTTTAATTTAAGTTCTTCTAAAAAAATCTTTTTTTCTTTTATTTCAATTATTGTTCCAATTTTATTTTGTATATCAATAGTGGGTACATTTACAAAATAATTTGAAATTTGTGGCGCTGTTAATTGAGGTATTCCTGTAGATTCAGGTATTATTTTGATATTATTAATGGCTTCTTGAAAATATTTTAAATTATAGTTTTTCTTTGGAATAAGAACAATCAATCTTACAATAGGATAATAAAACCCATTTCTAACCTTTGCGACACCAATCTCTCCACGCCCTGTGATAGTAATTGAATTTTCTTTTATCTTATAAATATTACTATAACCATATAATCCATCTTTATCTAAATTATTTGAATATATAGGGTAACAAAATGTTTTGGTTTTAATGGAAGAAATATGTTCTTTTTTTATATCTCCACCTGCAGATACCGTAAATAGTTCGAATATCCTTTTTTTATTGCAATTCAAATTGTAAATTAGAGATTTTATTAGACTTTGGGTATATAACTTAAGGTCTTCTATTTTCTTAGTTTGTAGTTCTATTTTTTTGTCTAATAATGATAGAAAATTTGCTATTTTATTTTGCTCGTTTAAAGTAGGAAGTATAATCTTTATATTTTCTATATTTGACTTACTTATTTCTAAAAAGGTGGATCCAAATGCTTTTATTAACATTTCTTTTTGAAATTTATTTTTAAGATAAAATATAAACTCGTTATTATATTTTTCATCAACAATTAAAGACTGGAATCCTTGATTAGTAGATGCTACATTAGTTAGTATAGAAGCTTCACCAATTGTAGCTCTACTTGATAATAGAATAGTTCCAATAGGCAATAATTTTGCAGATGAATTTTTTAAGCCATCTTTCGTTATTGTTCTTGAGCTGTTTGAAATATATTTAGTTTTTCCTATTTCGGATGGAGTAAACCATTGAATATCTCCGTTCCAATATTTTGAATTGTCAGTTGATGGAGTTCCGCCACCAGTTACAGTAGCAACATCACAAATTCTTTTAGTACTCCACTCATCAGTAAATTCTTTAAATCTTAATTTAGGAACATTCATCATCTCACCACTTTTCTAGTCCTTAAGTTTGTTAATTAGATACTATAATTATATCATGGATTTTAAATATTTTATTACTAAATTGTATATTAAAAAGAAAAGATATTTATTTTACCTTTTCTTGAAATACTTTACTTATTAGATCTATGCATTTTTTCTTCTGAGACATTCTTGGATGAACATATAAATTAAGGGTGATATTTACATTTGCATGTCCTAGCAATTCACTTACTGTCTTATAATCAACTCCTGCAGATATACAATTTGTTGCAAATGTATGTCTTAAGGAATGAAAATTGATATGTTTAAGTTTATTGACTTTTAATACTTTTTCAAAATATTTTCTGTATGTTCTTGGTTCTATATATTTTTCATTTCCAGATATAATATATTCATTATCTTTTCCTTTTAAGTTCTTTAATATGTTTAAGAAACAGTTGTTAATTGGAATATCTCTATTTGCATTTTTTGTTTTTGGTGCAGTTATGATAACTTTAGATATATTTTTATCTTTATCTTTGATATAAACCCTCTGAATTGTTTTATTTACTGTTAAAATTCCTTTTTTAAAGTCTATGTTTTCCCATCTCAATGAACATACCTCGCCAATTCTTAGCCCTGAATATAACGAAATTAAAATTCCTAAATTTTTATTATTTAAATTTTCAATAGAATAATTTGTTATTTTATTCTGTTCACTTTTAGTAAGAATATAAATTTTTTCTTCTTTATGAGTCTTTGGGTAGTTGAAAGATAATTCTATATAATCTATTAGATTGTCATTTATAGCTTTTTTAATACTGCCTTTAACAATTATTGCTATATCTTTAATAGTTTTTTCAGATAAAC
>CATKYP010000029.1 GCA_949840855.1 uncultured Bacilli bacterium
TAAATAGACATTTGTTTTGTTTTTAGCTCATTTTCTATAATCCAATTTATATCTTCAATAGCCTTATCTATATTAAATCTTCCATTACCTACTGGATAATATACAGGAAAAAATTTGTATATTTTATTATTAATTGTTTTCTCATAACATTTTTTTCTTACTAAAGATACTGATATTTTTTGATTTAAAACAATAGATGATACTTGATTTCCAAATAGAATAATTATTTTAGGATTAATTATTTCTATTTCTTTTAATAGTAGATTTAAATATTTCTTGTACACTGAATCTGGAAGCTCTCTAGCATCTAATTGAGTACATTTTCCCAGATTAGTAATAAAGTATTTGTTATATTCTACATTTTTGTATACTTCTCTAGCAAATTCCTCTGTCCATTCTTTTCCTTTGATAGTTTTTATTTTTCTATAAATGTTTTTATCTATTAAGTTGATCTCATTGAATAAATCCCATATGTTTTTTGTACCAATCCAAGGAGATTTTGGACCTTGCCATTGTTTTTCCGAAGCAATGTTTCTTGCTGTTGGATTCATAAAAACAAAACAAATATCTGGATTTTTAGTACAACCTCCATTATATATTGAATCTAATTCTTTGGCACCATATTTTAGTTGTAGCTTATCATATTCTTTATTTAAATCTTTTATATTCACTTTATAAATCCTTTCTCTTTGTTTTTTTTAATTGTTTACTATTAAATATAATTTCTCTGGAAAGATATAAATCACTTATTTCAGTTTCTTGCCAGTTATATGATGTAATTATATTTTGAAATTCCTTTATTCTCTTTTCTGGTATTGTTATTAGTGGTTTATCTGTTTCCAAATAGTTAAATGAGGTTTCTAAAAGTTCTTTACAGTAACCTTTTTTTCTATATTCTTCATTAATAAGTAAGGTACATATTTTTCTTTCTAGTTTTGTTTTTTTTAATATGGTCAGTCCTACTACTATAAAACCGTCTAAATAGAAATATATTTCTCCTTTATTATCAAAAATTCTAGGAATACCTTTAGTATAAAACCACTTATAATAATTTTGATATTGTTTGCAATTATAATCTGTTAATAAATATATTTCATTTACAGCTTTAGAAAAATTATTATTTTCTAATTTGCTTAATATTAGTTTTTCCATAGTAACACAACTCCTACAAGTATTATATCACAACTGAAAACAAATAGAGATTTAATCTCTATCTGTTTATTAAATATATTATTTTAATAGTTTTCTTTCTTAATCTCAAAATAACTTTGTGGATGACTACATACAGGACAAACCTTAGGTGCTTCTTTTCCAATTACGATATGTCCACAGTTACGACATTGCCATATCTTGTCGCCATCTCTTGAGAATACTAAGCCATTTTCTACGTTTGCAAGAAGTTTACGATATCTTTCTTCATGTTCCTTTTCAATCTTACCAACTTCTTCAAAAAGATAAGCAATTCTATCAAATCCTTCTTCTTTAGCAGTTTTAGCAAATTCTTTGTACATATCAGTCCATTCATAATTTTCACCTTCAGCTGCTGATTTTAAGTTTTCTGCTGTAGTTCCAATTCCGCCTAATTCTTTAAACCACATTTTAGCATGTTCTTTTTCATTATTTGCTGTTTCTTCAAATATTTCAGCGATCTGTTCATAACCATCTTTTCTAGCCTTTGATGCAAAGAATGTATACTTATTTCTTGCTTGGCTTTCTCCAGCAAATGCTGCCATTAAATTTTGTTCAGTTTTACTTCCTTTTAATTCCATATTATTGGTACTCCTTTTCTACACAATTATTACAAATTCCTTTAAAATTTATTTCGTAATTCAATACTTTATAGTTATTAACTTTTTTGAATTTATTACAATAATTTTCATCAAACTCTTCTAAATCTGTGATTTTATTACACTTTATACATATAAAATGAGCATGTTTTTTTTCAACTTTATCATATCTGTCTATACTATTTGGCATCTTAATTCTAGTTATTAAAAAATTTTCTTCTAAGATATTTAGATTTCTATAAACTGTTCCTAAGCTTATATTAGGCGACAATCTTTTACAGTAGTCATATATCTCTCTAGCAGTATAATGCTCATAACTATTATTTATGATATCTAAAATCAGCTTTTTTTGCATTGTATTTCTCAAAAAAAGTCAACTCCTTATTAGTAATGATTACTATTAAGAGTATAGCAAAACTTATTTGAAAATTCAATAATATTTTTAACAATTTTTAACTAATTTCTATATTCTATTTTTATTTGTGATTAAGTTATACTAATCGTTAATTAATCCATTTTCGTCAAATAGATCTAATAATTCATTTGTGTTTTTAACATCATCTTCATCTTCAATTATTTGATTATTTTTTACTAGAATAATTAAAGGAGCAGTCCAATCTCTTTTGAAATATTCATCTGAATTCATTAATTTTTGATAATCTTCTTCAGTTAAATTACTTATATTTAGATAATTTATTTTTAAATTATATCTTCTTGCTATACTATAAAGATATACTGATTGCTGATAGCAAGATGTACAATTATCTTTTCCTATATATATAATAGATACTTCTTCTTTACTTTTTAATTCTAAAAATCTTTGAATATCTATATTTTCAAAGTATTTTGTATAATCACTATATCTATTATTATCATAGTAATAGTGATGGTTATTACCATATCTATCTTCGTTATTGTAATTATCATTATGTCTGTTATTATAATAATTCCAATTATTAAAATAGTCATCTTCATAATTTTTATCTAGTTCAGCAGTATCTCTTTTTTCACCATCTATTATAATTGCCATTGTTTTTCCTAGTATAACTGAAAATATAAATACTATTATAATTACTATAATTATACTTAATATTATTATTGGAGTATTATTTGTTTTTCTATCTACATTCTTTCCACAGTATTTACAGAAGTTTGAATCTTTTTCTATTTCTTTTCCACAATTTTTACAATGCATATTAATCACTCTCCTTTTTATAGTATAACACTTTATTATGAATATTTTTATAGTTAATTTCTAATTTCATATTAAAAGTACACTAAAAAGTGTACTTTTGATTTTAATTATCTGAATTATTGTTTAATAATCTAAGTAAATCTACAAATAAATTTATAAAGTCTAAATATAATTGAAAGGCGGCATATATAGGACCAGCCTCTTCATTATAACTTGTTAAGAATTCTGCTCTTTTAATATCATATACTACATATGCTAAAAATATTATTATTGATATAATTGTAATTATTAGATCAAACATAGGTGATTTGAAAAATATATTTATAATAGTAGCGATTATTACTGCTAATAAAGCCATTAATAGGTAATTTGACCAACTTGTAATATCTTTTTTTGTAGTATAACCTATTATGGCAAATATACCAAAAGTTATTGATGTAACTAAGAATACTAACATTATTGACGACAACTTAAATACTAGAAATATTGATGAAAATGTTAGTCCTGTTAAAAACGAGTAAATTATGTAGCATATTGTTGCCGTGATCTTGCTCATTTTTGCTAATCTCATCGAGAAAAATATTGCAACTACAAACTCAACTACAACTAATATTATATATGTACTTCCTGACAGTATATTATAGGTTAATTGTTCGTTAAGTGATAGTGAATACCCTGTCATAAAGGTTATTAATAATCCTACAAACAACCACGTAAATACTTTAGGATATAATTCTTTTTTATTCATTAAATTTTATTCCTCCTTAATACTATTATAAGCGATATGCAATATTTTTAAAAGTATATTTAGTTATTTATTTGCTATTAAGTTTTATTTCTATATTTTTCTCTTTAGCATATTCTTCCAATTCTTTTATATTTTTTCCTATTATTAATTCGTCAAATAATGATATTTCATATGGCCCTTTTATGTTATCCAATTTTTCTTTTATCTTGTCAATTACCTTTGTTTTTGCTTTTGATTCTTTTGCTCTACACCTAGAATCTACTATAGTACTTTTGATACCAGTAAATGTTAAAATATACTGTTCTATTAAATAAAATATTTCTATATCAAAATTATCTATAAAAATTACATCATAATCTGTTGGTTTTATTTCCTCTATTTTATTAAGAATACTTTTTAAATTATCATTTTCTAATATTACTTCTAAATCTTTTTCTGGATAATATAACTTTGCACCTTTTATGTGTTCTTTTTTTAAAATCATAAATTCTTTATTTTCAGAATTTTTATTAGTTATTAATGAATAATCATTATATATTTGTTCATCTTTAAAAGCTTTTAATAGTTCTTCTCTTGTCATTATTAATCACTCCATAGTTTTTGTGGATATATTTTTTGCTTAATTAACTTATTTATGGATTCTTTTACTAGATCTATATCTTCTTTATATGTTACTCCATACCAACTTTCTGTTGTTTCTAGTATTTTTATAGTACCATTTTTTCTTTTTATTATATTTTTCATTACAGTTGGTATTTGATATTCTGAATTTAACAAGTCTTCTTTGTTATCTTCTAAAAAATCCTTAAAATCATTACTTATATATGTGAAGATAGTTGGGGCAAATAAGAGCATATTCATAGAAACTAATGTTTTATCATCTAATTCATAGGATTCGTTATTATTTAATGGGTTAGCTATTATTTTGTTCCCTATTTTTTCTACTTTACATTCTTCTATATCTGTTAAGTAGAAGTCTTTAGTATTACAAACTCCTCTTGTTACATAACCATTATCTGTTATTGTATTTTCAACATGATATGCTATCATTGCATAATCCGTACTTTTATTATTCATATTTTTCAAATATTTTGCAGCTTTTATAAATGATTCCTTTCCATAAAAGTCATCAGCATTAATTACTAGAAATGGATTATTTATAATGTTTTTACAACATAATATTGCTTGAGCTGTACCAAGTGGTTTTTTCCTTTCAGATGGTATTTTATACTCCTCTTTAATTTCTTGAAAAACGTATTCCACTTCTATTTTTCCTTCTATTCTTTTTCCAATTGTTTCTCTAAAAACTTCATAGTTTTCTTTTTTAATTATAAATACCAATTTAGTAAAACCTGCCCTTATGGCATCATAAATTGAATAATCAATGATAAATTCACCATTGGGTCCCATTCTCTCTACTTGTTTTAATCCTCCAAATCTGCTTCCCATTCCTGCTGCCATAATAACTAGTGTAATATTATTAAAAGATTTTTGATAGGTTTTGGTGTTAGTCATAAATCTCCTCTTTTCTTTTGTACCTGATGTAAAAAATATTATTCTATTTTACTTTATTAATTCCATAAATAATTGGAATATTCCCCTTTATCTATTAGTTTTCCTATAGCTTCTTTTACAGGTGTTATATCTTCCTTATAAGTTATTCCATACCAAGATGAATTTGTTTCAATTACCTTTGTTGTGACTAATCCTTTTTTTAGTAATTTTTGTAATAAGTCAGGAATTAAATATTCTGCCTTCATTATGTTATTTTTATTTTCATCTAGAAAATCTTTAAAATTATCTTCGATAAAATTAAATATAGTAGTGGTAAATAATAGCATATTCATAGATACTGTTTGAGTGTCTTTTACTTCAAATTCTTTACTATTATCTAAAGGTTTAGCAATTATTTTATTGTTAATTTTTTCAACACTGCTTTCTAACAAATCAGTTAAATAGCCATTTTCAATATTGCAAACACCTCTTTTTACAGCTCCATTTTCTGTTAGTGTGTTTATTATATGATATGCTATCATTGCATAACTGTTAGAGTTTGAATCAACTGTTTTTAAATATGTTGCTGCTTTTACAAAAGAATCTCTTCCATAAAAGTCATCAGCATTAATTATAGCAAATGGTGTATTTACTACATTTTTACAGCATAATATTGCTTGAGCTGTACCAAGTGGTTTTTCTCTTTCTTCTGGAATAGTATATCCCTCTGGTAACTTATCTAGTTCTTGGAAGACATACTCTACTTCGATTTTTCCTTCTACTCGTTTTCCTATTGTTTCCTTAAATACTTCATAATTTTCTTTTTTTATTATAAATACTATTTTAGTAAAACCTGATTTAATGGCATCATATACAGAATAATCTATAATAAATTCTCCATTTGGTCCCATTTTCTCTATTTGTTTTAATCCTCCAAATCTGCTTCCCATTCCTGCTGCCATAATAATTAGTGTTATATCTTTGTTCATATTAATCCCTTTCTTATATTTATACTTTTGCAAGTTTCTTATGATTTTTCATTAATTTTTTTATGCCATGAGGATGTTTAAAAGCTACACTTACTAATGTATTTGTTACTTCAACTACTCTACCTGTTCCAAATGTTTCGTGATAAACATAGTCACCTACAGAATAATCAATATCTTCTTCTCTAAACATTTCTCCTGTACTTTTCTTCTCTATTATTTTTTCTTCTTGTTTTTCACTAGTTTCTATTAAATTTTTATCTATTTCTGATATAAATCTACTTGGAGGATTTACTTGCTCGTTTCCAAATAAAGTCCTCATTCTGGCATTTACTAAATGTAAATCTTTTCTAGCTCTTGTTATTGCAACATAACATAGTCTTCTTTCTTCTTCTAAATCCCCATTTTCATATATACTATTGGAATGTGGGAAAATTCCTTCCTCTAGTCCAACAATAAAAACGTGATTGAATTCTAGTCCTTTTACTGAATGTACAGTCATCAAGCTAATTCTATTGTCATCATCATTATATTCTTCAACATCACTTACTAGACTTATTTCTAACAAAAAGTCCTCTAGTGATATTAAGCCTTCTTTTTCTTCGAAAGATTTAGTTATTGATTTGAACTCTTCTAAGTTTTCAAGTCTTATTTCAGAATCTAGTGACTCTTCCCTTTCTAACTCTTCTTTCATACCAGTTTTTTTAAGTACTTCATCTATAAGTTCTGTTAAAGTTACTTTTTCTGATATCTGTTTCAACTCTTCTATTATTGACTTGAAAGTTAATTCTTTACCAGATTCTATGGCTTCATACATACTAACTCCTAACGAATCTGCTTTTTCTGCTAGATTAGAAATAGACTTTGTTCCTATTCCCCTTTTAGGTGTATTAATTACTCGTGTTAGTGAAACATTATCTTTACTATTGTGTATTAATCTTAAATAGGCTATTAGATCTTTTATTTCTTTGCGATTATAGAAGTAAAAACTTCCAACTACTTTATATGGTAAATTTTCTTTTAACATTTCTTCTTCTAGTATTCGCGATTGAGCATTAGTACGATATAAAATTGCTATTTCCTTATAAGATATTTCTTTATTTATTAATTCCTTTATTTTCTTGGTAGTATATGCTGCTTCATCGCGTTCATTAAATGCTCTATAATACTTTATCTTTTCTCCTTGTTCATTTTCAGTCCAAAGTTTTTTATCTTTCTTTTCTTTATTATTTTTTATAACACCATTAGCTGCATCCAATATGTTTCCTGTTGAACGATAGTTTTGTTCTAAAAGAATTGTTTTTGTATCTTTATAGTCCTTTTCAAAGTTTAAAATATTTCTGTAATTTGCTCCTCGAAAAGAGTAAATACTTTGAAAATCATCTCCTACTACCATTATATTTTTATATTTTGCACTCAATGTTTTGGCTAGTATATATTGAGCTTCATTTGTATCTTGATACTCATCAATTAAAATATATTTATATTTTTCCTGATATTTTTCTAAGACATCTATGTTTTCTTTAAATAGCTTTATTGGTAATATTAATAAATCATCAAAGTCAACAGAGTTATTTTTTTTTAACTTTTCAACATATTTTTTATATACCTCCTGAACTACTTGTTCAAAATCGCTGGTGGCATATTTTTCATACATTTCTGGAGTTATAAGCTCATTTTTACAACTACTTATTTTATTTCTTATCGCTCTTGGATTATATATTTTAGGATCATAATTTTTATCTTTTAGTATTTTTTTTATGACAGATAAAGAATCATCACTATCCATTATTACAAAGTTACTATCATATCCTAATAAAGCACAATTTTCTCTTAAAAGTCTAAGACCAAAACTATGAAATGTTGATATTTGAATGTATTTTGCTATATCACCTATTAGATTATAAACTCTATCCTTCATTTCTTTTGCTGCTTTATTTGTGAAAGTTATTGCTAAAATATTATATGGTGCTACTTCTAATTTGTCTATTAAATATGCTATTTTAGTGGTTAAAACCTTAGTCTTTCCACTTCCTGCACCAGCAAGAACTAATAGTGGTCCTTCATTATATAGAATGGCATGCTTTTGTTGTTCATTTAATTCATTTATGTTCATTTTACTATCTACCTCTTAATTTAATTATACCACTATGTTGTTATAGATAGCAAAGAAAAACAGTCTAAATATTATTTACACTGTTTGTATTATATTTTAACTAACACTTTTATATAGTGCCATTAATTCTGATAGAGGATTTTCTTCTTTAGTTTGTTCTTTTATATTATTTGGTTGATTAATAAACATATTACTATTTGTATTTTCATTATTTTGAATATTTTTATATATATTTTCGTTATTATTAGGAATTTCATTCATAAACATTTGTGCATTTGTTGCAAAATTTTCTTTATTTGTATTTGTCATAAATACCATATTATTTTTTCTAGCATTTTCCTTTTGTCTTTGCTCGTTCAACATTGATACTAATAATTTATAATCGTCCAGTGTTAGCATTTGTTCATATATTGCTGTATTTTCTTGTTGTTTTGGCAAATTATAAACTATTTGAGGTTTTGAAATTTCTCTTTTTAATATATAAGGATGATTTATTTGAATTACATTATCTGGTAATTTAATAGATAATGGTATATTTTCATTAGTAGAATTTATATGTTCTACTGTTAAAGTACTATTATTATATATAGTTTCTACTTTTTTGCTTTCTAAATAAGTAATTATTATTTTATATATAAGAAGAAATAAAATCCAAACTATAAAAATATTACTACTTAAT
>CATKYP010000030.1 GCA_949840855.1 uncultured Bacilli bacterium
ATCTTCTGGCAAGAATAGTCGTAATGGTAGGGGCATAGGTAGATGGCCGCCCAATGCCCATTTCTTCCAATGTGCGCATTTTTTATATTCTTAATTTCCTTGATATTTATTTTATCTTCTTTATAAAGGTTTGGAAGTATCAAAATAAATATAATTGATATTATAATTAGTACTGCTATTATTATAATTATTTTTATATTTAATTTATTACTTACCTTTTTCATGCTTTCCTCCTATTCCTGATAATCTTGGTGGTATTTCAGAACAGTTAAACTCTTGTACTATAAAAATTTCTTCGCTTTTGTTTCCTTCAATATCCTGGTAATTTATTGGTACTACCCACATATATTGTCCTACTCCTAAATCATTTGTCATAATATCAAATGATATAAAATTATCTTTTCCTTTATAATCTAAGTTAATTGTTGTATAGTTATTTGGTTCAAATGTAAGACTATCACTAAAACCATATTTTACCTTTATACCACTTGCTAAGCCACTACCTACATCCATCAATGTAAATTTGATTCTATCAGGATATTCACAAAAGCTAGTATCCACGTCATAATTGAAAAGACTAACACCTAAAGGTGGAATATCATCCATTGCCTTGGCTGTAAGAGTTATATTTTCAGAAACTATGAAATTGCTTCCTGGCATTATTACTTGAGAGTTATCTGGTGTATACCATCCTGATACTGAATAACCCCTTTTTGGTGTTATTTTTGGCATCACAACTGTACAAGTATTAGTTTCTTCAGATGTTATAGAACAAACTTCTGTTGTCTTTTCTATTTTTTCTACATTATCCCCCTTTTTATATTGTATTGTATAACTTTTTGCTTTAACAGAAATCTCTTCACTTTCTGTTATTAAATTACTGTTTCCTACTTTGTCTTTTATTTTATTTTCATTAAGACTAAGCTTTGCTATTCCTGATTTTTTACCAGTTATTACAATATCATAATCATACCCAGTAGAAGTTTTTACTGGCTTTCCTACACTATTTATAACTATATTATCACTTAAAGTAAAGTCACTATTTACAAGTTCAACTTCTTTTAAACCACTATGTTCGTCAGTACAGCTTAAAGTTATAGTACTTGTTCCACCTAAAGAAATATCTGAAGTATTATTAAATTCACATAAAGGTTTTTTATTATCGAAAGAAAAGGTATCACTCGAAATAATTATATTATGTAACTCATTATTATTCATATCATAAAGTGATTCAGGAACTATCCATAAGTACATATTACCTGATAAAAAATCATTTCCAGCATTATCCTTGCTGCTAGCCTCAAATGATATCTTTTTATCTCCTTCTGTATAATCCAAAGGTGCTGTTTTCAACTCTTTTGGAGCAAGTGTATTAGTGTCACTAAAGCCATATTTTATAGTTGCTCCATTTTTAATTCCAGACTCATTATCTACTATTTCTACTGAAATTGTTTTTTCCTTGGTATATGTATTACTTCCATTTTCTGATAATACTATTTTGGGAGGATTACTATCTATAGCATAGGCATATAGAGTTATATCTCTATCAATGCTTATTTCTTCCCCTGGTTTCATTAATGTTCCAGTTCTATCATCACTAAAGCGCCAACCTTCTATAGCATAATCTCCTTTTGGAGTAATACTTGGTAATGTAATTTCACAATTATTAGAGTTATTATTAGATATACACTTTTCTATTATTTTTCCTATTGATTTTACATTATCTTTTTTAACATAAGTTATTGTCTTCTCTATTCCTGCAATTTCAAACTCATTACTATCTATACTATTTTGATTTCCTGTTCCAACATTATTATTAACCCACATTGCTGGAAGACTTAGTATAAATGTACCAATATTATTACCCATAATATCAATATTATATTTATAACCATTAGTAATAGTTATAGGATCTGATACAGAGATTATTGATGCACTATCAGTTGATAATTCAAAATCTGATGGATTTAGTTTTTTGAACTGCATTCCAACAAGCTCATCTGTACAGGTTAAAGTTAATGTTGTTTCTTCACCTACTTTAATATTATTACCATTAGTTATGGTACAGCTTGGTGCACTACCACTAAAATTAAATACACCGTTTGATATTTGTGAATTTTTTTGAACATTTCCTTGTATATCTTTTAACGTTATAGGTTTTATCCATAGATAGTAGCTACCATTTAAGTTTTCTTCTCTAGCAATAAAACTTATTTCTTTAGCGCCATTACTATAATTTAGAGTAGCCTTTTTATAAGTTGTAGGTTCAATAGTTTTAGATTTTGAAAAACCATATTTAATATCAGTTCCACTAGCTATACCAGTTCCTGCGTCTCTTATAAATACTTCTATTTCTTTAGTGTCTGTAAATATTAAATCTTGTTCCATTCCTAAACTTATTTGAGGCATAATATTATCTATTGCATTAGCATAATAGGTTATGCTTTTTCTATTTAAGTTTATATTAGTCCCTGGAGCATATCCTGTATTAGCATTTGAACTTGTTGACCATCCAACACTATTATAACCTTCTTTTGGATCAATTCCTGGCAAAGTTCTTGAACAAGATAAATCAGCTCCTGCAATACAACTGTCATTACCAGTTGTATGAATACTTTCTATATTTTTTCCTTTAACATAGTAAATTGTTAATGTATCTCCTTCTTTTACTCCACTTGGAATTGGAGTATTTATAGGAGGAGTATAGGCATAATATACTTGTCTGCACGACGTGGAAGCACTATATGATAATTCATTTGAGTTAGTATATGCTCGTTCATTAGCTGAAGCCTTTGATACTGACTTTAAGTTTAAATTAGAAGAATCAGAAATATATGGTATTCCCCTATACATAACTGGCTTATCACTATATGATTCTACTAATTGAACTCCATATATATATTTTCCTCCAACATATTTTATAGTCACATATGATTTACTTTCATGATATTTACCACTATTAGGACCAGATGATATATCCTTTCCTTTTAAATCACTTAAGTTAAAAACTAGACAATCAGTTGAATTTGCTTCTTTAATAGTTGTATCTTCCTTATACTTTTTTTTGGCTAAGGTGATAAGTTTTTTTGCATCATTTACATATGTCGTTTTTTTATTTTTTTCTAAAGTATTAGTAATATTTGGAACTACAACAAATAAAAGAATTCCCATAATAGTAACTGCTGCAATTAATTCTACTAAAGTAAATGCTTTATTGTTTTTCATACCAATCACCTTTATCTTATATAGCTATTTTAGCATATATTTTGGGAAAATAAAAATAGTTTTTAATAGAAATAAAAATATATATTTTATATAATTGCGATATAAAATATATATGATGGCTGTTTATTTTATATCAAATAATTATCATAAAAAATACCCAATTTAATATAAATACAGGTATTTTTTATTTTAAAACATTTTATTTTGTAGAAATGGTGGTAATTCAAATCCATCATCATCAGACTCTTCTGAAATAATTGTTGTAACTACTGAAGAGTCATCTGCTCTTCTTCTTACTGGAGTAATCTCCTCTATTGGTTGTAATATTTCTTGTTGTCTTCTTTGTTCTTGTTCTAATGCTTTTTGTTTTGCTCTTTTATCAAAGCCTGTAGCAATAACAGTTACTATGACTTCATCAGTTAAATTTTCATTAATTACAGCACCAAATATCGTATCAATATCTGTTTTTGAAGCTGCTCTAACTACTTCTGCTGCTTGTTCTGCCTCGAATAATGTTAAATTAACACCACCAGTAATGTTAATAATAGCATCAGTAGCTCCATCTATACTATTTTCAAGTAGTGGAGAAGCTACAGCTTCTTTAGCTGCTTCTATTGCCCTATCTTCTCCCATACCTATACCTATACCTATAACAGCATTTCCAGACTCTTTCATAATTGATTTAATATCAGCAAAATCTAAGTTTACTAATCCTACTACTGCAATTAAATCAGATATAGACTGAACACCACGTCGTAGTACATTATCTACTTCTTTAAATGCTTCTAACATTGGTGTTGTCTTATCGATAATTTCTCTTAATTTATCGTTTGGAATCACAATTAAGGTATCTACGTGTTTTCTTAATTCTTCTATTCCTTTGAAGGCTTGTTCCATTCTTCTTCTTCCTTCAAATGAAAATGGTTTAGTAACAATACCAACAGTTAATGCACCTAAAGCTTGAGAAATTTCTGCTACTACTGGTGCCGCACCTGTTCCTGTTCCTCCGCCCATTCCACAAGTTATGAACACCATATCAGCCCCAGTTAGTGCATCTTCTATTTCTTTTTTAGATTCCACAGCTGCCTCTCTACCAATTTCAGGATTTGCTCCTGCACCTAGTCCATCAGTTAAATTAGCTCCTATTTGAATCTTTATATCTGCTTTTGAGCTATTTAATACTTGCAAATCCGTATTAGCAACAATAAATTCGACTCCTTTTACACCAGATTCGACCATCCTATTTACAGCATTACCACCGCCGCCACCAAGACCTATTACTTTTATTTTTGCTAATTGGTCCATTTCTAATCCGCCTAACATACCTCATCCTCCTTAATTTTCAATAAACCTTCCAAACATATTACTTATAGTTGTATCATTTTCCTTACTATTTATAGAAATCAAACTATTAATATCATTGGTACTAAACATTTCATATTCTTTATCACGAAGTGCTAATTTATCATCAAAATATTTTATTGCACCTAATACACTTGTATATTTATTATGTCTTATACCTATAGTGGTACTATTCCATACTATTGCATTTGATCCAAGTATAGAATCAACAATATATTGGAACCCATTCATCTCGCTTAACCCACCTAATATAATTATATAACTTATTTTTCTGTTTGTTAAGTTTTTTATCTGTTTTTTAGAAATTTTTAATATTTCTTCTATTCTAGCTTCTGCTATTTGACTTATTTCATATTGATTAATAACTTGTTTTTCTCCAACCTCATTTATTACTTCTTCATCATCATATTTGTCTGCATATCTAGTTGATGCAAGAGAAAAAGTTTCTTTTAATCTACGTGACTCTTGAAGTCCTATTTTATATATATATGAAAAATCATGATCTACATAGTAACTACCTACTTTTACTGTTGCAGTTTTTATCATAATCCCTTTATTATATATTGAAATATTTGTGGTATCTTCTCCAATATTTATAATAGCACCAACTTCATTATCTCTTTTTTGATTTTTTATTTCATAATAATCTGCTATTGTTTTAAATGTAATATCAGCAACTTCTAGTTCACATAGTTGTAATACATTTAGTATGCTATATAGATTTTTTCTAGGTACTTCTGTAATTACTATTTTAGCATCTAATGTAGTAGAAGATAGGCCTTTTGGATCTTTTACCATTTGCCCATTATCTAGTTTAAAACCTATAGGTGTCGCTGTAACTAATTCATAGTTCGTTTTTATTTTATCAGTTATTGCTTCTTTTAGTATATTTACTATATCTATACCTTGTATATTATTTTCATCTTCTACATCTATTTTACTACTTACTATATCGAATATACATTCATCAGATGGGATACAAGCAATTATTTTAGTTAGTTTTATATTTAATATTTTCTCTATTTCCTCTTTACAAGTATTAACAAGTGAAACAACTTTTTTTACATCAGTTATTACTCCCTTTTTAATACCTTCTGACTTTTGTT
Organism: uncultured Bacilli bacterium; assembly: GCA_949840855.1. GTDB lineage: Bacteria > Bacillota_I > Bacilli_A > RF39 > UBA660 > UBA2730. Next base: position 5,694 of record CATKYP010000030.1, read on the forward strand.
CAGAATGAGCTAAAATATGAAATGTATCATATTCCTTTTTTGCAACAATCATTTTTATACTATTAGTCCCTATATCTATACTTGCATATAACTTACTCATAAATGGTTGCTCCTCTCATCTTAATTTGATTATACTATAAATAAATTTAAAATAAAAGTTTTTTTATTTACATACATTTTTATTTATTATTAAATAATCATAGTTATAGAGGCACTTATAAATATAAAAAGAGAATTATATAGTTTTATCTTCTTCTATATAATTCTCTTTTACTTCACTATCTATTCTTTCTGATACATCATCTATTATTTCATCCCAAGGATCTTCATCATCAGTTGTTGCAATTTTTACTTTTTCATCTCCTACAAGTTCTATTCCAAGCTCCTTCTCTATTGTATATACTATATCATTTCCTTCTATATCTACTTTAGTGCAACTTGGTTGTTTTAAACTTCTTACAATAATTTCTTCATTTACAACATTACTACTATTTTTTATAGTTACTATTTCATTATAATTATCTGTTTGTTTTATTACATCTGTTTTAGTATCATTATCATAAGAATACCAAATATTAATATCGTAACTTCCTGTAATACTTACCCTTTCACCTGTTTTTTCTCCTTTAAAATTATGATTTATTACCCAACAACCTAAAATTGTTGAAGGAGTATTTTCAACTGTTTTTCTATTATTTGTTGTAAAAGTTTTTTTTCCTTTTCCAAGGACCGTCTTAGTAACAATTTCACGATAATTTGCCACTTTTATCCCTCCTCTAATTTAGTCTATGCAACTAGGGAGTAAAAGTATAACAAAAATCTAAGTAAAGAACTATTTTATTACTTTCTTACCAAATACTTCTTTATAATAGTTGAAGAAATATCTTTTGTTCTATCAACAACTTTTATTTCATATTTATTACTCATATATATTATTTTTTTGATTAAATTTTTTATCTGTTGTTACAAAAACATCAACATCTAACTTTTCTAACATTTCCTTCGTGAAATGCTCAGTTCTTAATATTGCCTTATCAACACATTTTAAAGATAAAATCATTCTAAGATGTGTATTTTCATCAAAGAATGGTTTTTTATTTAATTCTTGTGCTAATTTATCTGAAGTTACTAGTACAATTAAATAATCACCAAAAGATTTTGTTTTTTTTAAATAATTAATATGTCCATAATGAATAATATCCAACGTTCCATGTGCAATAACTATTTTCATTTAAATAGCCTCTAATTCCATTGTACTATAAAATATGGGATAAATTGATTGTTTTCTTTTATATTATTTGATAATATTTTTTTAGGGAGGTTAATGCAATTAAAGAAGAAGTAGAAAGAGAATCTATTTATGTTGATAATAGTGATGAAAATATAGGAGATAATTTTATTGTTCTTACCCTTGGAGATACTTTAAAGATATATGATACACCATTTTTAGATGTAACAAAGTCATCTCCTACTAAGGAAATTCATATTAAAGAAGAGGGCATTACTTTAAAACCTGGCGAATTATATATTGGAAGAACCTTACAATTTACAAAGACTTATGGTTTTGTTCCAATGCTAGGTACTTTTGATGAAATAGCAGTACTTGGGATGGAAATACATGTTACAGCTGGTTTTGGTGATAATGGTTTTAATGGAACATGGACTTTAGAAATTGTTTGTGCAAATCCAACAAAAGTTTATCCAAATATGCCAATAGGATTACTATACTATCACCCTATAGTAGGTAATTGTGATATTTTATATAATGGTAAATATTTTAAGCAAGTAGAACCTACTGCATCAAAATTAAGTGAAGAATATTGCAAAAGAAAGGTAAAAACAAAAAATGTTAACGAATAATGAGATAAAAAAACAAATGCATCTTGGAAATATTGTAATCAACAATTTAAGACCTAATGCTTTAAATAAACCAAATAGCTGTGATATTAGCATAGGAAATATTTTATATAGTTATGATTATGCAGAACTTGACTCTAGAAATGGAATTTTACTACTTAATGAGGTTATGAATGACAAACCTGCCATTTTAAGAAAGCACCAAATTAATGAGGAAGGTTTTTTATTAGAACCACATAAAGTTTATTTAGCAAAAACAGTAGAAGAAATAGAAACACATAATTTTGTACCAGTAATGACTGGAAAAGTCTCAATGTCTTTATTAGGAGTGAGTGTAGAACTTAATAATAATTATAAAAAAAGTAACTATAAAGGAAATTTGTTGTTAACAATTGTAGCCACAAAGCCAACTATTATCTATCCTGATATTCCGATAGGAAACTTATATTTCTTTCCTAGTTTAGATATTTCCAAAGATACTAATTTGATAAATAATTCTATAAATTATGGCACATATCAAGAAGGGATGCTAAGTGGAGACGAAATAAAAAAAAGAATGAAAGGAAATAATCCAGACATCTATATTGATAATACAGATAAAATTGTTATTAATCCAAACTCTGTTAATTTAACATTAAATAAAGAAATAGGAATTTACTCTGATCCAATTTTGAATATTAAAAAAGAAAATAACATTGAGAAAGTAATTATAGAGGATGGAATGTGGTTGTCTCCAGATGAAGTATATTTAGGAAGAACCAATGAATGGACAGAAACACATAATTTGGTTCCTATGATGAGTGGAAGAAGTTCTTTAGGTAGAAACGGACTTCATGTACACTGTTCAGCTGGAATGGGATCTGTCGGATATAAAGGATATTGGCATCTGGGAATAAGACCAGTTAAACCAATTTGGATAGTTAAAGACTTAAAATGTTGCCAAATTTGCTACTATACGTTAGAAGGAGAATTAACTGAATTATATAATGGTAATATGCAAGAATTACCAACTGAAAAAATAGGCAGTAAAATGCATAAAATATTAAGTAAAACCTACTAATAAAATATTTGCATAATTAAGTGTATATTTTTTATAATTTATCAATCTCATTTATAAATTGAGATTGTTTTTTTTTATTTCTAAAACTAATATAAAATTAACAACTTCTATTTAATATAAAAGAAAAGTTTTTGTTTTGAATCTTTAACGATCCTCATTTTAATTTTTTAAACTAGTA
>CATKYP010000031.1 GCA_949840855.1 uncultured Bacilli bacterium
TTTTTATATCACAAAATTCATCATTTGCTAACATTCCACTTGCCCTATCCTTATATAAATCACTTATCGCCTTATCAAAAGTAACAATTTTTGAATTATATACTCTTAATTTATTTTCACAATCTTTTAAATGATCAGTTTTATATAATAAAGACATATATTTATCTTCTAATTTTTCAGTGTTAGAATATTTAATAAAAATCTGTCTAATTTGATTGAAAACTAATTTATTTAATGTATCTTCTCGATAATAATGCATAGAACATATATTATTTCTATAAGTAGTATATGTTCTACAAATAAAAATGGGGGTAACAATAGTTTTATCTTTTGAATTTTTAACTCTTCTGACCCCCATTATTTTACCACAATCAGCACAAATAACTAATCCTTTTAAAAGATAATCATATTTTCTAAATCTAATATTATTATTTTTTTTACAAGTATTAACTTCTTTAAAGATATCATCACTAATAATTCTAGGAATAACATTCCTTTTAATTATCCACCTACTTTTAGGTAATAATCTTTTCTTTTTAGACTTCAAACTAACCATTTCATATTTACCTTGTATTAATGTCCCTATATAATTTTCATTTTTCAATATATGCTTTATTGTAGAAGCCTTCCATAAATTAGTAGTAATAGTAGTCCTATTAAGTTTTTTACCCCTATAAACATCAGGAGGCAAAATTCCTTCATTTGTTAAAATTCTAGCAATCATAACATCTGATTTTCCAGCAATTTTCATTTCAAATATTCTTTTAACAATTGAAGATGCATAATCATCAATAACAAGCTTTTTATTATTATCACTTGATCTTTTATAACCATAAGGAACAGTACTTGATACAAATTCACCATTTTTCATCATCTCATGTCTAACACTTTTAATCTTTTTAGATATATCTTTAAGATACATATCGTTAATAACAGCTTTAAACGGTAAAATTTCTTCAACACCATTTGGATTTAATGTATCATAATTTTCAAGTATCGCAATATATCTAATATTATGTTCAGGAAAATATTTAAATATATAATTACTTGTCCCAACAAAATCTCTACCAAGTCTAGACATATCTTTAGTTATAACACAATTAATAATTCCATCTTCTATATCTTTTATTAGTCTTTTAAATCCTGGTCGTTCATAATTCGCACCTGAATATCCATCATCGATATAGTAATCATATAATTGAATATTATTTTTTTTTGCATATTCCATTATAATAGTTCTTTGATTTATAATACTAATACTTTCGCTATCGCCCTTTTCATCTTCAATAGATAATCTTAGATAAGCACCAGCTTTACATTGTTTCTTAGTTAGATACTCTTTCATTGTCGTCCTCAATGCTTAATACGTTTTCCTTCAAATACCATTCAAATACTTCTAATATTTTTTCTTCTATACTCACTGCCTCTTCATCATATACACTGATAACTAATTCTTTATTTTTTTCTTCCATGTTTTGCCTCCTTATAAAATTTATGAAGGCTAAACAAATTTAATGAAAAAAGATATACCTAACGTTGATAAATTCAACTTTTATTGTATATCTTTTTATTACTAATTATCTAAGTTCTGGATATCCATTAACAGAAATATTATCAAAATTCCAAATTGTCTCATCAAAACCTAGATTTTTATAAAATTGTGTATTTAAATTATTTAGAGAAACACTATTAAGTTTTCCTTTAGTATTATCACTAACTCTGCTTGAACCTGTTTCTTATAAAACTTCATAACAATTTGTTAAGCCAGCAATTACCTGTTCTTCAACTGCACCAGTAAATTTATATGGTATAAACTTAGTACCATCAGCTGCAACATATCCAGTCATATTACCAAAAGCAATAGTATTTTTAACAACTGGAGTATTATAAATATTACCAATCACAGAAGCATTAAATACACTATTTCCAAGATTATTGTAAGTGTTACTTGTTTTAGTAACAGATACGTCAGTAACAACATTTTCTACAATTGATCCATTTTGTTGTAGTGCACCAACGAGTCCACCATTTTCTGTTGAGGTTACATTAAGAGTTCCTTGAACAAAAACATTAGAAATCTTTCCACCATATTTACGTCCAACAAATGTTGATACATACACACCACTACCAGTAACATTAGCATTCTTAACAGAAATATTTTCAAATACGGAATTAGCATTATCACGACCATCCATTCCAGAAAGAACAGCCACATTATTATATCCTGATAAAGTAATATTCTCAAACTTCGCATTTCTTACTGTAGATGTATAAGTTTGTTTAGCAAAGGCACAAGCAAAGTTACTACTCTCGGTATTACCTGGTCTGATATTACTAAAATCTCTAATTGTAAAATTTTCTGCAGTTCCTCTAAAGTTTGCAAATAAGCTGGCATTTGTAAGATTACTGAATGTATGACCATTTCCATCAATTTTACCATTAAATTGAGCAGTAACTACTGATCCTTCACTATAAATTTTCCCAGTAAAGTCTATATCATTATCAAGTATATATATACCACTAGGATCTTCATTTAGTTTAGCCATATCATCTGCTGAAGTAATATGATAAGTAAGCTTTTCAACTGTACAATCTCTAGTAACTACATTACTTACAGTTCCACCAATTAAACTTAAATCATTTCTTCCACCAAAATTCATTTTTAAATTTGAAACATCAATTTTTTCAATAGTACTCATTTCCGAACGATAAGATAACGCACCTGCATTACTAATCGTTTTTGGAATATTAGTATTTTCAAACTTAATATTTCCTACATAACCATATCTAATTTTATTAAATATAGGCAATGTATTTCCAATTATTTTATGACCATTTCCATCTAATCTACCCATAAATGTTTGAGTAACATTAGTTGTCATATGAGAAAAATCAATATCATTATCTAATACATAATAACCATATGGTTGAGCATTAATCTTTTCAACTAATTCTTCTGCAGTTTTAATATGATTTACTTCAACTGTTGTTCCAAGAGGATCATCAACAAAGTCATTAGTAACACTCTTTAAGTAATGATAATATATTTTTCTAAGATTTGTTCTTGAAGTCGCATTTCTATTCGTATCACTTGATAAAGCTTGATAGAATCTTTCAATCATATAATCGACATCAATATACTTATTGTTTCTTATATTTTCTTCAACAGTAGCATATCTACTCATCTTATATTCTTTCCAGTTCATAGCTGTTCCAGTAACAGACTTTGTAATTTTTTGAATAGCATCAAGATCTGTTTTCGTACTTCCTCTTCCATAAGTAACATATCCATCAACTCCTGCATAACCAAGCATTTCAAAATAATTACGTTTTGCTGAGAATGCATCTGGCATACCATTATCATTATGACCTATATACCAACGATTTACCCAAACAGACTCAAATCCATAATCATTAGTACCAATACTATTAATTACTTTAAGACCTCTTACACTTACACCCCATGCGTTTTCTGGACGTATAATAATCCTATTATCATATAAAGATTCTAGTGAGGTTAAGTTCATTTGTTCTGCTTGTGCTGCAGTAATCGCTCCCCAAGTAGACCAACCTCCAGACTGATTCATTCTTGTAGCAACTCTTGCTTGTTGCTCAGGTGTTAATCTTATAAACGCCTTACCTTCGATATAATCAAGTAAATCTAAAGCATTCTGTTGTCCTTTGAAATAATTTTCTAATTTTTCTCTAGTATCAATTCTAGCAGGACTTAAATTTTGAGTTGCATTTCCTTCCTTATTTAAATCAAAAGTTGTATTAAAGTAATATGGTCCAACATCTTGCACAAGGTTATTTTCACTCCAAACACCATTTTGTTCAACATTACCTTCAGTTAGTGTCTCAAGACCATATTTAAATCTAGTTCCAGCTTGGAATAACATTATTTTATCAAATAAAGCATGTTCAAATTCATGAGTCCAAGTATCAAAATTAGTAAGACCTGGTCTAGCTATGAACCATAAGAATCCTGCAGTATTTCCAACACCAGCAGCACTTCCACTTGGTTGCCATAAACCTAATACCTCACTAAAGTTTTTGAAGAATGGATAATTTTGTCCAACTTTTCCTTGAGTATATACAGGTGAAGTACCTATTACAATATTAGTACCTGGAAAATATGAATTTTTATAACCTGTAATGATTCTAGTACAGTCATAAACCATAATACAATAATTATTCCATTTTCCTGGATCAAATGAACCAGCTAATGTACTCAAATGTCTTTTTACAAGAGTTGAATGATCATTAACTTTTTTTTGAACTGCGGCTCTTCCTGCAGCAGTATTTACATCTTTATGATACAACTGTGAAGGTCCAATCTGTAAATGAGCAGGTCCACTAACGATATATGTACAATCAGCTGGTAGAGTAATAATTGGAAGTATCATTCTACTATTTTTCTTAATCTGATACCAAGCACGATATAAAATATCAGGATTTTTATCTACACCAAATTCAGATAAAATATTTCTTGCTCCAAAATATTCAGTAAACCAATCATTAACATCATCATAACCACCGATATTAGTAATAATATAATCTAAGAAATATTTTAATTCAGAACTACTTGTATACTTACTAATATTGCTTTTAAAGAAACCATCAGTAACATTAACACCAAGATTACCAATAAATACTTCATTAACAAAATTATCAAGTGTATTAGTATCCTTAAACATCTTATTTTCAAATAACAAAATATCAGATACTCTAGTTCCACCTATTTCAAAGCTATACCATCTATCATAATAGTTATAAGCATAAATCATCTTATCAAATCTTCCACCATCAATTAATTGTTCCCTAATTTTATTATTAAGTACTTCATTATTAATAGTTAAGACATTTTCTTCATCATTTTGTAATAATTGTAATGCAATATTCAAAGCTGAAGCTTTAATAACCTCATTATAGTGATCTTTATAATGTCTTGCATCTGCTGCTGCAGTTAACGGTTCAAGAACAGTAGCATAATCTAATTCTACAATATGATTCTTTAAAGTCTCAATGATAGGAGAATCATTTTTTATAACGTACTTATTAGGAGCATAAGTAATACCCAATTCTTCTATATTATATATTGAAATATTTTGATTTAATTCACTAAAATTAACTTTATAATTACTAATCTTATAATCATCAAACACAACTTTAATATCAGTAATAGTATTATAGTTTTCACTAGTTAAATATGTTAATAATTTTCCATTACTATATGGCATTACATATCTAATCACTTTAGTATTCAAAATATCACTATCTGAGAATTTAGAACCATCCTCTACTAAATACTTAGCATCATAATAAGGCATTAATTTAAAGATATTATGATATAAAATTTTCTTAGAACTACTATATCCAGAAACTTTTTTAATTCTATTATGATCTGGAATATATACACTAGCATTATCAGTAGCTTCAGTATCAATACCATTAGGATCATCATTTTTTAGTATAGGCAACTTATCAAAAGAAGTACCAGATAAATCCCATATAGTCTCATCAAAGTTAGCATCATTTTTATAAAAGTTACTATTAATACTTTCTTTAGCTATCGAAATAACTCTATTTCCAGATGCATTAGAAGCTAATCCAGAATCTTTCAATTCATAATTATTTGTTGCATCAGAGTATGGCTCATGACCATGGATGCTATAGAAATTTGTTCCTGTAGATAAACTTACATTATTTTTCAAAACAGAACTCTTACTATCAAATATACCAACTATTGATCCATTTAATCGAGGACCTGCATTATTTGTAATTTCAATTTTACTAATACAATTTTCAATACGAATATCTCCGTAACCATGTCCTAATACTCCACCAATACCATTTCCATCTTTTGCTTGAGTAGAATGAATACTTCCCTTAACATAAGAATTCTTGATTGTTCCATCAGTTAGTCTACCAATCATAGCAGAAATTCTAATTTTACCTGATGTTGTAATAACAAAATCAGTAACACTACTTTTATTAATATTTGTATTAGTTGCTTCCCCAATCATTCCAGCAGAATGATCAGCACCAGTAGTAAATTGAAGACCTTTAATATGAACATTTGTAATTTCTGTATCAGTTGCTATATTAGCAATAGTACCTTTGCTGTTAGCCCCTGATAAACTCACATTACTAAATACTAAATTCTTAATAGTAGCGCCCTCTAATTCATTAAAGAAAGGTTTATTTAAATTGCTAATTTTATAGCCATTACCATTCAAAGTACCAGTAAATTTACTTGAAACAACACTTAATTGCCCATTAGATATAAATGATGCATCATAATCCTTAGTTAATTCAAATGTTCCACTAGGATTTTCTTCCATCTTTTTAATAAGTAGTTCTAAGCTTGTACCTTCAACTACACCATCTTTAACAGTACCATATTCTATTTCCAATTTATTTTGTTTCTTACTACCATTATATTGAATAATATCATCATATTTCAAAATAAGTTTTAATTTATTATTATCAATTCTATATTCTTCAATTGTTGTATAAAATACTGGCATATCTTTAGCCTTTACTTTAACAATATAATTATCTAAGTTATTTAAATCAGCTATTTTAATACTAGAAGCTTCTTTAACACCATCTGATGTTTGTACATAAACAGTTGAAGAAACAATATCCTTAATTTGGAATTTACGTTTTCCAAATGATATTTCATTTTCTAATAAAACAGCATCTTTATAATAATTAGAATCATTATCTAATTTATTAGAATCTAAGTCATAATCAGCAATAACTTTTACAAAATAATTTTCTTGTTCTTTTGGACTAAATTTAATTACATTGCTACCAATAATTAATTCTTGTTCTTTAATATTACCATTATCATTACTAATAATTACCTTGCCATGAACAATCGTTTTATCAGTATCAATAACATCAAATTTAACTGAAACATCACCATAATTATCTTCATCATTACTAAATTCTTTAATTGAAGGAACAGTTTTTAATACCTCAATTTGAGTAGTATTATTACTATCAATATTAAATTCCTTTGTATTAGATAATTTTACTTTTTCAATAGTTATTGTATTAACTCCTATTTTATCAAATCCAGGAATAGTTACTTGATAATGATCATCAATCTTAGTTACAGTATAAGCCTTATTGTTAATAGTAACTTCTGCTACTTCATAATTTGCTGTATTAGAACTTTTAAATGAAACTACTATATCCTCATCTTTTTCAAAATACTTACTATTAATATTACCTTTACTAGTTACAATATCATTAACTGTAACATTATAATCAAGTATTAATTGAACTTCTTGAGTAAATAAATTACTATCTACAATTCTATTATCATTAACATCTGTTAATGCATTAGTATCTCTATCATATGTAGCTTTAATTACAAAATCGTACTTTTCCAGTTGAACTGCATCAAACTCTAAACTATTATAACCTTTAGTAATATTTTTAGTAATAACAGTATTATCAGACTTTTTGGTGAACATAGCTTTTCCACTAATAAAGCTATTATCATTATCTATAACATCAAATTTTAAAGTAACTTTAGAATTCTTCACATCATCTATCTGCTTATAATTAGTAACAGTTAAAATATCCTTTAATACTTCAACTTTTACAGTATTATTAATTGTAGCAGTTATATTATTATCATAAGTAATCATCGTTGCTTTTAAAGATTTAACACCACTACTATTATCAACTTTATAAGAAATTTGATATCTTCCATCATCAAGTTTAGTAACTGCATAATCTTTTTCATTAACAGTAATACTAGTAATATTATTAGTTTTATTTGTATTAATCTTATAAGTAAGTAATACATTACTTTCTTTCTCATAATATACTTTATCACTAGTAGCTTCAACTACTTCTGCTTTTGCATTAGCTTCAATTTCTTTATTTGCTAAAACAACATTTTCTGATATATCACTACCAGCTGGACCTAAAACATAATTAGCTAAAATATTTACTTTATATTTTGATGTTAATACCCCCCCAAATACTTTAGAAATACCGCTAATGTTTTTAATTGCTTGAGCAGGTAATGTAATATAATCAACTATTTCATTTTTATCATTTAATAAATTAATAGTAATAAGTGTTAAAGCCTCATCATTATCTTTGATATCAAAGTCAACTTTAACTTTATTATTTGTAGTATCCTCAACTACTTCCAAATTAGAAATGACTGGAATATCTTTTAAAACTGTAATATCTAAAGCTTGTTTAACATCAAACTTCTTACCATTTGATAAAGTAATTGCTTCAATATTAATAGTATGCAATCCAACTTGAGTAAAACCAGGAATATCTGCAACATATTTTCCATTCTCAACTCTTAAATTATAATCTTTTCCATCAATTCTAATCTTAGATGGCATATTTGAAGTTGCATTAGAGCTATCAAACATAATTGTAACTTCTTTATTTTTATTAAATTTTACACTTTCCAAATTATTATCATAAGTTTTAAAATTAGTTGCTTTAAAGTCATAATCAATATTAAGCTGTAATTCACTATCTAAACTAACAACACCAATAACATCTTTATCTGTAATAGTTAAATCAGAAGTCAAATTATAATTAGCATTAATCTTAACTGTATAATTCATATTTTCTTTAACAGATATCTTTATATTATTGTTACCACTCTTAATTA
>CATKYP010000032.1 GCA_949840855.1 uncultured Bacilli bacterium
ACCCCACTAGAAGTATTCATAAAGTATATTACGAATGAGCAAGTAGTTTTTTTCTAACTTGATTTGACAATTCAGGTTTTTCATAATTCAAACTGAGCCTAATCGCTAATTACAATTAATATGCCCCTTTTGGGCGAACTATCATCAAAAAGGTCAATAGAATTATCTTAGCATCTAGCAACAAACTTCTATGCTGAATGTATGTCAAGTCTAAATCAACCATCTCTGAAAAGCCTACATTATTACGTTCTGTTGCCTGCCATAGTCCTGTACATCCAGGAATCACCCATAAGCGTTGCTTGTCATAATCGCTATATTCTCTAACTTCACTTGGCAACGGTGGCCTTGGACCTACTACGCTCATATCTCCGCGTAAAACATTCCACAATTGTGGTAACTCATCTAAACTAGTTTTACGTAAGAAGCGTCCAACAGATGTAACTCTAGGATCATTTTTCATTTTAAACATAGGACCAGTAACTTCATTTTTTTCTTTCAGTTTTTCAAGTAATGTATCTGCATTCACATACATTGACCTAAATTTATAGATCATAAATTTTTTCCCGTCTTTTCCTACTCGTTCCTGTGTGTAAAAAACAGGTCCTCGATCACAAGCAAAAATAAATAATGCAATGATCAAACATGGAATAGCTAACACTAGCAGTCCAACTGCACTGAGAATGATATCAAAAATACGTTTAAAAAACATATAGATATGTTGACACTCTATTTCATGTTTATTGAGCATCAATTTTTCTGTAGTCATATTTTTTATTACCTCCTCGTATTATGTCTCACCTAGTATCGCAAAAGCCGATGCTACTCCACTAATGGATAAAATCTATTTCTGACATTTTTCCAAAATAAAATTTTTCAGTGCTGGCGATTTTTTCAAATCAAACTTTCTAGCAAATAAATGCCCTAAATCAGCAGCATACGCTAATTGTTCCTCATCACCATCTTGCCAAACATATGGTGATCCATCAGTTAATGAGGACTCCCACCAATTTATATATCTTAAATTTCCCTGTAATTCATTGGGAATATCGTGTAAAGTATGTTTTGTATATAATTTATAATCTAAATTCTCTTTAAAAATCATCGTTGGAAGAAATACTTCATCACTGAGAAATGATTTCTTAAAGACTGATTCAATGTATTTGGATTTATCTACAATCATTTTTGCAGTTTCGTTATCAATTGAAAACCACTGTGATGAATATCCCACATACTTGATTCCCTTTTTTTTGAGCACATCTTCTTTTTTTAATAGCTGTTGTAAACGTATAGATAATTGGTCGCACTTACTTATAAGCTTTCCAACATAGTTCCCGCGAAAATTTCCATATATCTCATTAAAGTAATGCTTATATTTTATTCTCCCAACAACATTATTTCTTTCTTTTATCTCATCATTAACCATTGAAAGAAATATTTTATTAGGATTTTTATCAAAGAACTCATGTATGTAATCTTGTGAAAATAGTGGTAGATCGCTTCCAGAAATCAAATGGTAGTAACTATAATTATTATGGACAGCAGCTTTTAATAAAATTAATTCAGCCTTTATCTGACTATAACCACCCCAATTGATTTTTACTCTTTCAACAAGAGTAAAAATTGATTTATTACAAGACTCATTCAATGATTTCAATACACTTGCTGAAATCTCAGATTTTTTATCAATCAATAAAAAAATGTCATTTTTTTCATCATCTAATAAAGATAATAAAAATTCTAATTGTTGAAAATTATTATGTGCTATCACCAAATATGCATGTTTCCTCATAAATATATCTACCTCGTAATTAATCCTAGAAAAAAAAGAAACGCTTTTTCTCCCGTATTTTACTATATCCGCTAGCAATAACATTATTACCGTTAAGAATATCCTCTGCATTTTTCTCAAATTTCATAGCTACTTTAGGACCGAAATCATCTCCTATACTCTCTAAAGCCTCACGGAGCACAAAATCTCTTCCTTTAAGTGCATGTGTGTCAGAAGCAACTACCTGGACCAATCTATTTTCAACTAATTTTTGTGATATATCAGCCACATTCTCTCCAAATCCCCCGACATAGCTCGTAGCTGTAATTTGGGCTAAAGCACCTTTTTGGATAAAATTGTATAATATATTTAAATTCGACTGAATTTCTTTATTTCTTTCAGGGTGTACAATTATTGGCGTAATTCCTAATTTCTGAAGTTCAAAAATGATTTTTTCTGTATACATAGGAACATTTGAATGTGGTAATTCAAGTAGCATATACCTTGTATCAATATCTGTTCCCAAAAGATCCGGATAACGCTCTGGTAAATCACCATTAATATGAACTTCTTGCCCTGGAAAAACCTGTAGTGGGATCTTACATTTATCTAGGGCTTGTTGGAATGATTCTGTTTTTTTTATAACATCAAATTTATGATTCACATATCTATTATCCAGATGATGAGGAGTTAATAGAATATGTGTAACGCCATCAAGAACCGCTTTTTTTGCTAATTCAAGTGAAGTCTCCAAGTTAGGAGAGCCATCGTCAATTCCTGGTAACATATGACAATGTAAATCTACAATTTTATCAAAGTGCATACTCATCCTTCTTTCTAAATATAATGTTATTTTTTAGAATAATAGCCATAATACCCACTAGCAAAGTTTGGCACATCATTTAATATTACCCCTATAATATGCCCACCTACATGCTCGATCAATTTGACTGCTTCACGGCAAACAGCCTTTTCAGTCTTATCTTGCCTTACAACTAAAATCGTCCCATCTACTTGTGTAGCCAGCAATTGTGCATCTGTCACAGTAGTTACAGGTGGGGCATCAAATATCACTAGATCAAAAGTTTTATTCAAAGCCTTCTGTACAGCCTTCATTTTCATGGATCCAATCAATTCTGATGGATTTGGTGGAATTGGTCCACTAGGCATTACGTATAAATTTTTTACAGTTGTTTCATAAATGATCTCGTTAATATCAAAATCATTTTCTGTCAATAAATTTGTTAACCCTTTGCCATCCTGAATTCCAAAAGTTGCCCGTACAGTAGGTCTTCTTAAGTCGGCATCAATCAAAAGTGTTTTTAGGCCTTGTTTGGCATACGTTGCTGCAATATTAGCTGCAACTGTCGATTTTCCTTCAGAAGCAACGGTAGAGGTTAACATCAATGATTTATAGGCATGATCAACACTTGAAAACATGATATTCGTTCTTATAGTATTAAATTGTTCAGTATTAACTGAAGTTGGTTTATCTATCGTAATCAAATAAACCCCATTTTCCATACTATTAGTGTCTAGTTCTTGTTTCTTTTTTCCAAAAAATTTCATGATCTACCTCCCAATTGCTATACTCGTTTACGTCTTAACTCAGAATCAAACGCTTTATCAACTGAATTTATACTAACAATCCCATATTCTTTAGTTCTATTATCCAAATGGTATACTTTACCCAAGACTGTTAGCCCTAGTTCCTCTGTCAAGAATTCTTCACTATCGACCTTTGTATTCCCAAGTTCTTTGATCAATACAATCATCAAGCCTACTATCAAACCAGCTAAAGCTCCTAACACTAGATTTAATTTCTTTCTTGGTGAAACCGGATCAAGCTTTGGTGTAGCTTTATTTACGATTGTCACATTATTGATTTGCATTATCTTCTTGATCTTCTTAGTAAATACACTTCCTATCATATTAGCGATATCAGCAGCAATATATGGATTACCATTTGTTACTGTAACACTGATAACTTGTGAGCTATTTTCATTTGAAATAGTAATATCTTTCTTTAATTGCTCCATACTTCCTTTATAGTTATCTTTTTGCTTAGCTTCTCTCAAGACATCATTCAAAATTACGCCTTTCGTCAAGACATCCTTATATGTTCTAATAGCTTGTAAATCAGCTTGTTGAACATTGAATTGTGCAGCTACATCACTCGTTTTTTGATTAACTAGTAAATCTACTGTAGAACTATATTTAGGTGTCATAAAAACAAATGTCACTATCATCGATATTCCAATTCCCAAAAAAACGCAGGTAATAATTGCAGTGATGTGTTTTCTTAAAATTCTCATATATTGTGGTAAACTAACAAAATCATCTGTTTTCTTCATTATTTTTTTCTCCTTCTGTGATTAGATATAATGTTTCTTTATTTGAATTAATCCACAAGTATGCCAAAATAAATATAAATAACGGTGACCCATACACAATTAAAATAAATAAAGAAACTATTATCACAACTGAAAATATCCATATTGAATTATCATAACTTATACCTAACACTAAACTTTTTAGCAATGGATAACTATAAATCACAGTCAAATAGATACCTCCATAGGCTAAAATGGATGACCATCCTAGACTGTACCATGCTTGATTAACACCTAAATATGTGTACAATCTATCAGCTGACATATATTGCTGTAAAGCCTCTAAATTATCCATCCCCGCACCTAAATAAGGATGGGATAGCCATAACTGGTATCCCGCATTTAAATCATCAAAACGAAGTGATGTTGAAAGTGTATCATTTGATGATTTAAAGCTTAAAAGTTGTACTATCAAATATGCAAAAGTAAGAATAACCATTGGAACAAGAATTATCCCTAAAGTAAATTTGTACTTACTCTTAAATTCTTTGACTGTATAACACAAAATAATAAATACCGCCATAATTATCGCTGTCATTGATAAAGTCGAAAACATTGTAATAATCAAACATATAATTTTTTTACCTCTATCACCACGAATAAAATAGCCGTATGCACTAGCAACAATCAATACAAAAGCATACATCGGCGCTTCAGGATAGATACCTGAATTTCTGTCAATAACTGTCCCCATAAAGTTATAATCTTGACTTTCAAAATAGATTTTTAAGAAATTTCCAACTAATCTGTTTCCTCCCCAAAAGTACTCTGTATAACCAGTTACCGGCAGGAATTTAAAAATAGAGACTAACATCCAGCACACTAAACTGATAACTGCTAAAATCACCGTCAATTGATAGAAACATTCAATTATCCCACTTGTCAAATCGTGTTGCCGATAGTTTTTAATTCCCAATTCTAATACCAAAAGATCAAAAACCAGCAATAGTAACAAATATGTACGTATGTTAGATTGAGGATATACTTCCAATGTATGTAAACAATATATCCCAACAAGGACTGTAACTATAATTACTTTAATAAGTAATTTGGTAATTTCATTAGCTGTTGCCCCTATCGTCAGTATATTAACTATAACAGAAACCACTAGTATACATGTCAAACATATATACACATAGTTCATGGGATAAATTAAGCTATATATACTCGAACTACCTATGATCAAAATAATAGCGATCATATATTCTAATAATAAACTAAAACGTTTGCTGTTAGAAATTAGACTCTTTTTCACTTACTCATCCCTCAAATCAAACCTGTCTTCTCAATTTCTTCACAACAAAGTACAACTTCGTTTTTAAAAGCAAATATTTAAACCTATTTTTCAGACTTATATCAGCATATTCTCTAATCACTATAGTAATTATTTGTTCTTGTATCTTAGAACAATACTCACTACCGTAGCTATTATCGAGAAATGAAAAAAGCATAGTGAGTTTGAGATTTACCAACTTCTTTAACAGTTCTGGGTAATTAACATGCATATACTCTTCTATCTCTCCAAAACTCTTCATCGTATCTAGGTAATCTTTATATTTCCAGGTTTTAGTTATAGAGCCGGCATTGTTTTGATAGTAATAATACAGATGATCATCTATAAAATATATTGCCCGACTTTTGCCAATTAGCTTATATGTCGTAGCTAAATCTTCATATGTTCTACCACTTGGAAATTCAATCTTATTATCTGTGAATAACTTTGTTCTAGCTACATTGGACCAAGAATAATTCCCTATCTTACAATCTAGTAAGATCTCCAAAGCTTCCTTGCTAGAATAACTACCACTTTGAGGTCTATTTTTAAACCAAAATTGCTTTTTATAGCCCTCTTTCCCTTGAGTAAGATAGAAATCAAAAAACACCATATCAACTTGTTTTTCAGATAAATATGTTACACTTTTTGCAAGTAACTCTGATTCAATCCAATCATCTGGATCGAGAAAATATATGAATTCGCCTTGAGCATGCCGTATACCTGTATTTCTTGCTCCAGATAATCCTACATTTTTTTGATTTACAAGCTTATAATTTTGCTTTTTATTTACAAATTCTTCCAATATAGTCTGGGTATTATCAGTTGAACCATCATTAACAAAAATGACTTCATAGTTACTGTAAGTTTGCTTATCAATACTTTCGATACACCTACGCACATAGTTTTCAACATTGTAAGCAGGTACAACAATCGATACTAGTCCCTTCAATGCTTCTTTGTACCTCCAATTAACCTCTGCTTAATATATTCTCGACTTCTAGTTCTTAAATCAAACACACTTAAATACTTGATATTCTTATTTCCACCATGTTGCAACCAAACATTGAATAGACGCTCAGCTAAAAAGCCAAAAACTCGACCTTGATATGTATCATAATTCGTAATATCAATTTGTTTTTCGACTTCAAATAAGATATCAAATAACCATTGACAATATGCTACATACTCATCCTTGCTAGTATAACACATATTAAATTGGCTAAATTTATTACTTGTAAAAACTTTATCAAATGTTGCTTCATATTCTGGATATAATTTTTTGATGGCACTTTTTGTGGCCTCTAAATCTTTTTTATAATGAGCATTGACATAATTTTCATAAAGATTTTTTTCTCCATCTTCTAGAGCAATCTTTTTGGGTACGATCCAATCATAATCTTTCAAGTAATCATCTGCCCTACTTAAACTTAATGGAATCACCTTACCCGCTACCACAGTTTCAATATATTCAGCTAATTTGCTCTTATCAGAAAAATATCTTCTGTAATGTGAGATCCCAACATTACCTTGAACTTGATCTATATTTTTCCAAACCCAATACATACCAGTTAATTCACAATAGCTACTATTTTTATCCGAAATATTATCGCCCTGGTTATCCGTTAGATATTGTGCACTATCAATACGTTTTTTATTTGCTCCTACCAATAGATTTCTATACCCTGCTGGTAGTTTATAATTATTAAGTTTATGTGTTATAACGTACATAGTCATAAAAATTATCTCTCCATTTCATCTACAAAATTATTGTAGAATTCTCCAATTCCCCAATTTCTAGCCTTTACTTTTAGACGTCGTGTCATTTCTGCTCTCTTTTCACGATTATCAAGTAGTTCATCCAATGACTTCGCAATATTATCAACTAAATGTTCATCATTAGGTAAGACTATACTTGAGTCATTATCAGCATATTCAGAAGTACCACCTGTACATGTTGTTATCAATGGTTTATATGCACTCAATGCCTCAATCACTGATAATGATCCTGGCTCATCCCAAACTGATGGTACTACCACAACATCTGCAATTCGTAAAAACTTAGGAATTTCATTGTAATCTACATAACCACTGAAAATGATCTTATCTTTCATGCTTTCAGTTAGTACTTTTAACTCCTGTTCATAATCACTCTTCATCCCACTAGCAAAATAGTAGCTTCCTACAATAAGCAACTTAGCATTTGGCTTATTCAACTGTTTCCACGCTAATAAAAGTTCACGAATTCCCTTTTCAGCATTTAAACGTCCTGAAAATAAAACGACCCTTTCACCAGGCTTTATATCAAAACTCTCCTTCAAATTAGTTAATTCTTCAACACTAAAATTCTCTCTAAATTTAGTACTATCTATTCGGTTAGGTAATACATCATATTTTATATCTGTTTTGCCAAGGAGTTCTCTTAATGTACCATTGATATAATTACTAACCCCTAAAACTTTATATGTTTGCTTGATAATATCTTCACAACCATACATGCTCCCCACTTTATTGTGTAAATGATAATAGTATTTCCCACAATATTTAAGATAGTTTTTATGTTTTTTCATTGCCATAAACAAAGTTGCATGATTTTCGATTACAACTCTATCATAGTTATTTTCTTTCAAAAAGAAAGCCACTCTATCAATGAAATACAAACGTTGTAAAATATACCTATATGACATACTTTTTTCTTTTTTTGCTATCTTTGAGAAAAAATAATAGATAAGTAAATCTAATTTTTTAATTATTTTAGGTGTTTTTATAAACTCAAATGAAGTATTTTTATATTTTCTGCTCAACTTTTCAGCTTTTTTATCATATGCAGAAAAAATGTTTAAATCTACATTGCCCTTGCGTTCATTCTCATTTATCAAATTCTCAACTAAATTTTCAACAGCTCCACCTCGAGTTGCTGGAACTGGAAAATACCCAGTAGTTATTATTGCTATCCTCTTCTTCATTTTTTATATCCTCACCAATAATTTCTAAC
>CATKYP010000033.1 GCA_949840855.1 uncultured Bacilli bacterium
GTTTATTTCTCTAATCACCTTATATTTAAATTTGTCAATTTCTACTGTTTTTAATTTTGTATTTTTTATTTTAATACTTTCATTATTGTCCTGGTAATTTTTTTTATTATGATCTTGACTTTGTATATTTTTATTATTTTTTGCTTGTATCTTTATCATATTATCACCATACTAATTATAGCAATTATTCTGTTAATGGTAAAGAATAACTTTCAGATAATCTTTCAAGGCTTTCATTATAATAATTTGGCACACTTCCCTGAATTATTTTCATTGCAATGGGAATATTCTTTATAATTGTTACATCTTTGGTAGAAATTGGCATAGTAATTCTTTCTGTTATTTTAACTTCAATGTCTACTTCTAAATAAGCATTATTAAGACCATAGGATTTAATATTAGTTCTAATAGATGTTAACACTTCTCCAATAAAGGATAGTTTTATAGGAATAGAGGGCCCTGTATTTGCCAATAAAGTCTCTCCAAATAGGCTTCCACCTTTTATTTCGCAAACTATTCCACTTTTTACATTTTTAAATGATGCTCCTTTTATACTCTTACCAACAGGAAGATTAACATCTTCTCCATCTTCTAACTTTAGTATCCTATCTTGAACTGCTTCAGATACTTTTTTCAATAGTATATTAACATTTTGAGTATTAAAGTCTATTAATTGTATTTCATCTTCGTCATTTTTGTTTAATTTTAGTAAATCTTTTTCAAGGTCAGTTTTATCTACAACTTCATTAACTGATTCATTTATTACAAGAGTTGCTATTCTTTTTGCTTCTATATTAGCATATCTTATGATACCAGGACTAATTTTTTTACCTATTTTAATGACATTATAGTAACTAACTATAGTAGTTATTATGATTAAAAATATGGCTAATTTTTTTTTATTTATTTTAGATTTACTAGGATAACATCTTCTCCTATTTTTTTGATATCGCTCCAAAATATTTCTAGTTCGCTGTCTTTGTTTAAAAATGTAAACATTCCACCCTTTCCTTCTATAATTAGTGATTTGATATTTCCAGTTTGTTCTTCTACTTTTACATCAATTATATTTCCAATATTTCTTCCATCATTTATATTTACTAAGCTTTTATTTTGTAAGTCTGATAAACGCATATGTAATCACCTATTTTATTTTATAAGAAAAGAAGCCTAATTATGCTTCTTGTTTTTGTTCTTCTAAAGTTTTTTCAAGACTTTTTGCAAGCTCATTGGCACAAGATGTATTTCTTACTCCACAGATATTGTCTTTGCACATATCGATTATGTCTTCTGCTTCCCAATTATTTAAAATTTTAGATAATATTTGTAGGTTCCCAGGACAACCTCCATGAAATTTTATATTAGACACTTTCTTACCATCTATATCATACTCTATTTCTTTTGCACAAGTTCCTGTTGTTTTATATTTACAATGCATTTATTTCACCTCAAATATATTTAAACTTATTTTAAAGTTTTTTTCAACTGTTTAATTGCTGATTTTTCTAGTCTTGATACCTGTGCTTGACTGATCATTAACTCATCTGCTATTTCCATTTGAGTTTTTCCTATTATAAATCTCTCATCTAAAATAAATTTTTCTCTTTCATTTAGTCCTTCCATAGCATCATTTACTGACATTCTTATTTCTAAGTCTTTATTATTTGCTTTTTTGTCCTCTATTTGATCATATAAATATATTGTATCACCACCATCATTATATATTGAGGAGAATATGCTAACAGGATCTTTTAGAGATTCAAGAGACATTATTATATCATATCTAGTGGTGTCTAACATTTTAGCAAGTTCGTCATAATCTGGAAGTTTTCCTGTTTTAGATAAATACTCTTCTTGTATTTTTAAGGCTTTGTATGCTGTATCTTTTAGTGATCTGCTAATTCTAATACTATTATTATCTCTAATATATCTTTTTATTTCTCCCAAGATCATAGGTACAGCATAAGTAGAGAATCTTACCTCATGAGAAAGATCAAAATTGTCTATTGCCTTCATTAGACCAATACATCCTACTTGAAATAAATCATCCATATTACCTTTACCTACAAACTTTTTTAATATTGATAAAACTAATTTTAAATTTCCATTTGCTATTCTTTCTCGTGCTTGCATATCTCCATCTTTTACTTTTATAAACAACTCTGTCATTTCTTTATGTGTTAATACCTCTAAATTACTAGTATTTACTCCACTTATTTCCACTTTATTTAGTGCCATTCTTATCTTCCTTTCACCTATATAGAGAGTAAAAGAAAGAATTTTTATTCATTTTTTTGTTTTAATAAAAAAAAGCTTTTAACTGGACATTCATTATTTATCTTCTTTTAATATTTTATTGAATTGTTTAGGTATCTTAGATGTATAGGTATATATTTTTTTATCGAGTGGATTAGTAATAGTTAGTGAGCAAGCATGTAAATAAAGGCGTTTTTCTTTATCTTTATTTCCATACTTTTTATCTCCAACTATACTATTTTTTATATTAGATAATTGTACTCTTATTTGATTTTTACGGCCAGTCTCTATATTAATTGCTAGTTTTGTATAATTTTTGCTTTCTTCTAGTACTTCATAATTAGTAATTGCTAGTTTTCCTTCTTTTGTAATATAGACTAAGTTTGTTCTATTCTCTTTAAGATTGTTTATTAGACGACCTTCTTTACTTTTTAAGTGTCCATTTACGATAGCTATGTATTCTCTTTTTGCTAATTTATTCCAATCTTTTTGGTAAAGATCTCTTATTCTTTCATTTTTTGCTAGTAATAATACTCCACTTGTATCTTTATCTAGTCTATGAACTATAAATACTTTTGAATTTTTATTATTAGTCTTTAAATATTCTGATACCATATGATAGATAGTTTTTTCTTTTTCCTTTTTTGTTGCTATTGTTAATATATTACTTGGTTTATCTACTACTATAATGTTTTTATCTTCATAAATAATAGGAAATGGTAAAGTGTTTTTATTTTTATTTGTATCAATTATTATTTCTGAATTAATGTTTAGTGGGTAATCAAATTTGGTAGTATTTACTCCATCTACATAAATATTTTTATGTTTTAAGTATTCCTTTACTTTCTTTTTAGGAATATCACTGTTTACTATTAAATATTCTAGCAAATATGATTTATAGTTTACTTTTATTTTCATATACTTTTATCCTTCTTTTTTATTTATAAAAAGTTCTTTTAATACCTTTTCTACTCCTTTTTCATTATTTGACAATGTGTTTTTTCTAGCAACTTTTTTAACTTCTTTAATAGCATTATCCATACTAACTCCATATCCTACATTTTTGATTAGTTCAATATCGTTGTAATTATCTCCTATTGCTATTATCTCTTCTTTTTTTATTTTTTCCTTTTTTGCTATTTTTAGAGTTGCAGTGTATTTTGATATATTATTCGCTGTAAACTCTACTAAATAATCTTCTTTAATATATTCTTGAAGACTAGTATTTATATTTAATTTCATTTCATCTATTTGGTTCTTTAACTCTTTTCTTTCTTTACTAGTTTTTGTATGGATTTCTACTTTATATATTTTATTGTTCTTTAAAAAGTCTGTTATATCTCTAATAATTATTTCATCATTTTTAGCATTTTCTAAGACACATTTAGAATGATCTGTATATAAACATATTTTATAATCTTTTTTATATTTAGAAATTATTTTTTTTATTATAGCTTTTGTAATTGCTTTCTCATAAATAACTTCTTCATTTATTACATCATATATGTAGCTGCCATTAAGGGAGATTATATAGTCTATAAAATTGACATCTTTAATATAATCTAATATGTAATTTAGTCCTCTACCAGTTGCTACTGTAAATTTATAATCTTGTCTTCTAATTTCATCAATTGTTAAAACTGTTGATATTGGTATTGCTAAATCATCATCTACTAAAGTCCTATCAAAGTCGCATATTACTATTTTGTACATATTATCCACCTACTACTACATAATTTATGAAAGAAAATAATTTTAATAATTAATAAAAAAACGTTGTATATCAACGTAATAATCAATATGGCGGAGCAGAAGGGATTTGAACCCTTGCGCCAGTTGCCCGACCTACACCCTTAGCAGGGGCGCCTCTTCAGCCTCTTGAGTACTGCTCCATTTAGAATACTTATAATAAGTTTCTATATATAATATAGCAGTAAACTGTAGTATGTGTCAACTATTTTTCCAGTAATTCATAGGTATTATTCGACAATTATTATATACTTTTATTAAAATATATAAATTAATTTATATTGATAAAATAAATAAAAAGATAACATTTAGCTTGTTATCTACTTATCTTTTATTTTTTTAACATATTTGATTCATTTTTTGTATAACTATTTATAAAAGTTATTATTTGATTTAGTTCTGTACTTTTATATTGTTTTTTTATATATCCTAGTTGCATTAAATAGTCAAATAATATGCTTTTTTCAGAATATGAAATTTCATCTGTTTCTCCAACAACTTCTTTATTGTCATTTAATTTATATAATGGTTTTAAAGTAATCATATCTATTAATATATATTCTAGTTTTCCAGTTTCTTTATTAATATCTGAAACTGTTCCTATTATATGATAATTAGATGTATTTTTAGTATTATTATTTATCTTTATTATTTGAAGTTTCTCGGTAATGGAAAGATTTATTGTGTGATCTTTTGTTGTTGTATTATTTTCTTCATATCTAGTTATTATTTCTTGTGCTTTTTGTAATTTATTATTTTTATAATCTTCATCTTCTGTTTGTATATTAATTTCTTTTTCTTGTACGAATTTATTTTCATTATCTGTCATTTGTGAAAATGTGCATGCCAATGCTGCTGTCAATAAAAAATTTGTATAACCTTTTTTGTATTTATTTATATTATTTTCTTTCATAATCCCTCCTGGAACGTGCTAATTATAGCATAACTTTTATGAAATGTCAATCTTTTAATATTTATAGGTATTTTTATTACTATACGTATTTAACTTATAAACAAAAATTAAGCAAAATATTCACTAAGGCCAAAAATATACAATTTAAGGTCATTTTTATGTTTTAGTGTTTAAGCATGCTATAATTAATGATGTATTTTTTATATTAGAAAGAAGTTGTGGTTCTAAATGAAAATTATAGTTATTGATAATAACCAGGAATATAATGATTTCATATGTAATATAATTACAAAATTAATGTTTAAAAATGATTATGAGTATCAAATACTACCTTTTTATAAGTATAGCAATAGATTAAAGAGAATAATTCATGATAAGGATATTAAGATATTTATTGTTGATTTAAAACTCCAAAATAAATCAGGTTATGATATTTGCAGAGAAATAAGAGAAGAAGCTAATGATTGGAATAGTATAATTATAATTTCATCTGCGTATAATCAAAAAGAAGATATTATATCATTAAGACTTTTAGTTTTTACCTATTTAGTAAAGTTTAATAACTTTGAAGAGAATTTAATTGAAACTTTGGAAAAAGCAACAAATATTTTAGAAAATAATAAATTCTTAAGGGTTGATAAAAACACTAAAGTATCTATCAATGATATATGTTATATTAAAAAAATAAAAAATAGCAAATATTGTAGTATTAAGACAATACATAATGATATAGTCAAAATTAGAAGATCATTAAAATCATTAGAAAAGGAGCTAAAGTTCAAAAAAATTAAAAACTATTTATTACTTAATGATAACAATATAAGTTTCAAAAGTAAGGAAGAAGTAATTTTTAAGAATAATGAAAAACTAAATATTTATTAACTAAAATATATAAAAAATAAAACGTTGATTATTCAACGTTTATAACATACTGGTGACGAGTACGGAATTCGAATCCGTGAATGCTGCCGTGAAAGGGCAGTGTGTTAAGCCACTTCACCAACTCGCCAAATGGCGCCTCAACTAGGACTTGAACCTAGGACCCCTTGATTAACAGTCAAGTGCTCTAACCAACTGAGCTATTGAGGCATATGGTGGACCTGACAGGACTTGAACCTGTGACCCCACGCTTATCAAGCGTGTGCTCTAACCAACTGAGCTACAAGTCCACTTATAATTATAATACACTTTGCTTTTTTTAAGTGACAGATTTATATTAACAAATGATAGAAAATAAATCAAGTGTTTTTTCCTATTTTTTACTTTTTATATCCTCCTATTTTATATTATATACTACTTATGAGCATTTTATTAAATAAATTTAATTTTTATATAGATTTTTTATTTGTTATTTGTTATAATTTTATTTATCAGTAATTTATGTCTCCTTAGCTCAGTTGGTAGAGCAACTGACTCTTAATCAGTGGGTCTGCGGTTCGAGCCCGCAAGGGGACACCATTAGAAATTTAACCCTATTAAAGGGTTTTTATATTTTTTATGCCTTTTAAATAAATTAAAAATATTACATTTTTGTCAAAATTTTTCTAAAATCAATTTTTGGCAAAAATGTACATATATGTTATTATGAATATGTCAAGGAAACTTGCATAAAATAAAAAAGGTAACATTCAGTTTTCTCAAGTTGAATTTCTACCTAAATTGTTTTGGTTTGACATTTAATCTATGAAGATTAGATGTCATTTCTTTATTACTATAATCAAAATGATTAGGAGTAGTAAAATGAAAGAGATGAGACGTAGAATGCAAATAATGTATTCACGCTTTTTCATTTCTTTCAAACCTCTCCTCTTTTGTTAGATTCGGTAGACGCTTAACAACTGATATTACCTATAAAAGTATACTATTAATAACTATTGCAAAGCTGAAAAGCAAGAGAACAAATGCAAAGTTTTAAAATTTTCACTAATGATTAACATAAAAAATTTTTTAATGACATAATTATTTACATACAAGGGAGGGAGTATTATATCTAAGATATATTTAAAAGTGCCCTCCGCGGAAGGAAGTCATTATAGGAAATATTTGATGAAAAATCCTAAAATAAGGTTTTATAATGCTGGATATGGTATAAATTTAAGTGGATTCTTGCCCAAAATAATATTGTAGTAAAAGTTATTCTTATATAGCATTAATAGAACTAGAAAAAAGTCTTGATCAGTTGGTGTTTGTTTTTATAAGTAGATACTATATAGGAATTTTATTGTGATATGTTAAATATTTATATACTAATAACATTATTTAGCACTTTTTATTTACAAATAATTATATATACTATAGAATTATATTTGAAAGGAGTATATGTATATTTATGAATAAACAAAAAATTGATTTATATTTAACTACTAATGCAAAATTTTTTGAACCATCAGCTATTCCTATTGTTAGACAAAAGTTAGAGAATGCTAGTGAGGAATCTTTTTTGAGTTTACAAGCTTGTGAGTTAAAAGATCCAACTGTTATCTTAATTATTTCTATATTTTTAGGTGGTTTTGGTATTGACAGATTTATGCTTGGTGATATTGGAATAGGCATCTTAAAACTTTTAACTGGTGGGTGCTGTGGAATATTAACAGTTATAGATTGGTTTACAATTAGTAAAAAGGTAAAACAAGCAAATCTTGCAGCAATTTCAATGCTTGTATAATTTATGAATAGAAATAATTACATAATAGAAATTGCTCTTATACTAGGACTTACTTTTATATTTAGTATCTTGAATATAAGAATATGTCCTTTTTTTTATCTTTTTAATATTCCTTGTCCTGGCTGTGGGTTAACACGTTCAATTACTTTTCTTCTTAAAGGAAATATTATTGAAAGTATTAAATATAATATCTTAGGAATACCATTAGTAGTTTGTTGCACTATTTATTTTATATTTTCTATATTAAAAAGAGAATATTTAATAGATGGATTCTTAATAAACAGAAAAAAATTAATAATTATAATTATCATTATAACTTTTATTATTGTTCAATTAATTAATATATTTAATCCAAGACTATATTAAATGTTTGAAAAAAAGAACCATTGGTTCTTTTTTTAGTTATTATTAACAGCATCTTTTAGAGCAGCTCCTGGTTTAAATGTAACAGCTCTTCTTGCAGCTATTTGAACAGTTTCTCCAGTTCTTGGATTACGTCCTTCACGTGCAGCTCTTTCTGATACATCGAAAGTTCCAAATCCAACTAGTGGAATTTTATTTCCTTTTGATAATTCATTAGTAACTACTTTTGTAAATGCATCAACAGCTTTAGCAGCATCTGATTTAGTTAATCCTGCTTCTTCTGCTATTTTTTCTACAAATTCTGATTTTTTCATAGTATTAATATACCTCCCTTAAAATTTATTAAGCATACTATGCTTACATATATAAATTTAGCATGTGTTCTCTTAAAAATCAATAATTATAACGTTTTTTTACATTTTTTTATAAAATTTTATTATATATAT
>CATKYP010000034.1 GCA_949840855.1 uncultured Bacilli bacterium
GAAATATTAAATTAATAAGTGTATTATTTGTATTTTTATTATTTATGATAACTCTTAAATTTGGACTAATTTTCTTTTGGGAAAAAAAATGCAATAAATTTGATTATAACAGTAGCAAAAAAACAACAATAATTTTTTTTGAGAAACATAAAAAGAAATTAGAAGAGATTGGTAAAGATATATACCAAAATAGACGGTGCATAGAAAATCCATATAAAAATATATTATCTGTGTGTTTTAATTCTTTTAAAAGTGATTATTTCGAAGATAATAATAGTGAAATATATGAAAAAGAATATGTAATTTTCTCTATAGAAAGTCAAGGAATAGTATCGGGCGGACAATATTATGGACTTATTTATTCTGTCAATGATGATTTGATTAATGATAAAAAAATACAAATATATGATGAATATAAAGAAACTGGCGAAGGCAATAATATTTTTGTTAGAGAAAAAATAAGTGAAAATTGGTATTTCTATTATGATGATTATGACGGAAAAGTTAATTTGGAAAGTGTTGGAGAATCAAAATAAAGATAAAATATTATTCAAGGCCCCAAAAAATATTTATCCCTCTTTTTATTGCTTCATGGTCGTTGGGCCCATCACAATAATATGGTCCCTCAAATATTTTTATAGTAAGATTACAACTAGCATACCCTCCTCCAATATATAATATAGTATCTTTGAAACCTACTGCTGTACCTGTATATCCATAATTTATATTACCAAAATCTTCTGCTGTTGTTATAATTCCATTAAATAAGAATTTTCCATCACTTCCTAAATATTTTACGTTTATTTCTTTGTTCCACTGTGCTTCTAATTTATAATCCCAGTCCCCATTTGGTTTAACTTTATCATAGAAATATAGCGAACTTCCTATAAATCCTGTAAATATAGCTGCCTTTTCTACTTTTCTTTTGTTATTATTTAATGTTTTATTTAGTTCTTTCGTATAGTCAGGTAAGGTGGACTTTATTTTTATTGAGGGTACTATCATTCCTAGTCCTAAAGATGCTTTTGCAGGAGTAGATTTTTTCTTACTTTTTTTCTTCTTTTTTGTACCATTATCATCGTAATTATAAACTGGGTTATTTGAAACATAAATATATAGGTTATAACCTAAAATATCCTTATTAGCACCTAGTATTTCATCAGCATTAATAAATCTTTTCCATATAGGACTATAGTATCTGCTATTTAAATAATATAGTTCTGTTTCTGCATCATAGTAATAACTCCTGTATCTAAATGGATTTATTAGACCTATATTATTGTTATCTGTTATTTCATTTCCTTTATTATCTTTTATGCTTAGTATTTTGCCCCAACTATCATATTCATAGGTTACTATACTCTCATAATTACTATTTAATATTCCTATAATATCATCCTGTATATTTTTTATATAGTAATATGTATTTCCATTATATTCCAATCCTATAATTCCTGTCAAATCATATAGATAATAAATTATGTTATTTCCTCTTTGTTCATAAATAATATCATCATCTTCTAGGTAGTATTTTGTTTCTTCACCATTTACTATTTTACTTATTCTTATTCCATCTGCATCATATTTATATTGTATATCTAAGTTTTTAGTTGGGTCTTTATATGTATTTAGGCTTCTACCATTAATCCAAGTTAAAGATTTATTTCCAATGGTAGTTGGATTACCTATTTCATCGTATGTTATATTTTCATTGTTATATTTAGTTAGTTGATCACTCCAATTAGAATTTGTATATTCATAAGTGTTTGTTTCTAATATTTTATTGCTATTAATATCTATTATAGTTACCTTTAAAATATTTCCTGAGTTATCATATTCATACTCTATTACTTTATTTGTATCATAATTATATTCTTTTATAAGTTCATTGTATGAATCATAATCATAATGTTTTATTAAATTGTTATTATAATATATATCTGTAATATTATATAATTTATCATAAGTATATTCGTATTTATCACTTTCATTTTCTATACTTTTAATTATATCTGTTGTTCTATTACCATTTGATAAGTAATTATAATTTGTACTATAACCATTTGCAATATTTCTGTTTATTATTCTTCCTAGACTATCATATTTATAATCTATTTCTTTGTCATCTAATATTACTTTAGTTATGTATTCATCGTTATTAAATTTATTTTCTATGTTTTTTATTATATCATTTAACTTATATCTTTTGTTTGTAACGTTGTTATTAGAGTCATAAGTATAGTTTATTTTTAAATTATTATAAATGTATTCATATATTCTATTACTAATGTCATAAGAGTATTTTTCATTATAATCAGGTGATAATATTTTTGCTATATTACCATTATTATCGTATTTGTAATTATAAGTTGCATCCATTTTATTTAATGCTTTTATTCTATCAAAATTATCATATAAATAAGTTATTTGTTGATTATTACCATATGTACTTGATAAAAGATTTCCATTGTTTTCTTCATATGAATTAGTTATTAGAGTGATATTATCTCCTATCATTACTTTATTTATATTTAAAAAGTCATCATATAAGAAATTATAGTCTTTATTTCCTTCTTTAATTTTGGTTAGCAAATTTTTATCATTATAGGTATAATCTATTTCTTTTTCGTTTGTTTTTACTTTTGTTAGTTGTTGTTTATTATTATAGGTATATTCTGTTTTTATTCCTTTTGAGTCTGTTACTGATTTAAGAAGACCTGTAATATTATCTGTTTCATATATTGTTTTATTAAATGCACTATCTGTGATACTTGTAATAAACCTTCCATCTTCTGTATAAGTTGCATCATTTTCTATAAATAATTCATTTATTTGCTCTATATAAAACTCAAATGCGGGATTATTTTCCTCAAACTCTTCTAATACTATAGAAGAGTCTTTTTCTTTTAAATATTTAATATGTCTTAACGCATTATCTTCTAAATCTTCTTCTATGACTTTTATGTGATATGTGTCATTATCGTTTTTCTCTAATATAAATAAGTTGTTTTTATTATTATCTGATAATAATATACTATTTCCAGAATGAGTTATAGAATAAGTGGGTAATACTGAATGACTGAATTTATATTTATCATCTATTTTTTCTAAATTCCAAATAGTGTTACTACATTCATTACTTTCTACTAAAATATTATTGTTTTTAGCCTTTATATATTTATCAGTTCCTTTACTCCTTATTTTATATTTATCGTTGGTTAATTCTTTTGTACTTTTTTTTGATATTTTTGTGATTATAGGATTACCAAATAAATCATATTTTATTTCGTTGTGTATTCCAGAAGAGGAAATTGTATTTAGTATTCTATTTCGTTTATTATTATCATATTCGTATTTTTCTTCTTTTCCTTTTGGATTTGTTACTTTTAATAATTGATTTTTATTATCATATTTAAATTTACTTTCTTCTTTTGATTGATTACTTATTGAAATTAAATTCCCATTTTCATCATAACTATAATCTCCGCTTGTTATATCTTTAAAAAATGATAAGTTAGTTATATATAAATCGTTTGCTTGTGTATTTTGGGTAAATATTATTTCTATTTCTGAAAAATCTTCTATTGCTGTATTTCTATAACTGAAATATTGCCAGATATTTTCGTTAATATTTAAATTATAGCTTGGCAAAATACAATATTCTGGAAGACTTTCATTTGCTGGTTTAAAATATATTGTAACATTATTCCCTGAGTATTTTCTGAATGGTTCTATTCCTTCGTTTTTATACCAAAATGAAATGGTATATAAATCTCCTTTTTTACCTTTTATGGGGAACTTTTTACTGAACTTAGTATAATATAATGTTGGAGACATCTCAACTTTTATTGCTGTACTTTGATTATTGTTGAATTTGATTTTTTTAAAGTATTTTGATGCATCTACTTCTGTTTTATAATCTTTATATGCTTTTATATTCCAATCAACTATTCCAGATGAAAAGTCAGAATTTTCAATTATATTATAAGAATTTGCTATTTCTCCCTCCTCTAATTGTATAGCATCTATATATGTAGTGCATTCATCATTTAAACTAATTCTGATTTTTAGATTGGTTATTGCATCAGGACTATAATATATTGTTATATCATCTCTTATAAAACTTTCAGAGTTTTCGATTGTTTTTTCGCTGATAACCTCATGTCCTTCACTATTTGTATAGCTTAATGATAATGTTATTTCTTTATTATTTAGAAAATAGGCACTGAAAGTATAATATTTCCCTCTTCCTATATCTATTTCCTGTTCTATGAATTGTTTGTTGCTCCCTTTGATTTTTAAACTCCTATTTCCAACAAAAGACTTTTCTTTAGTGAGACTTTTTTCTTGAACAGAAGAGTTAATAAAATAATCGTTTTCTTCTTCAAAACTGGTATTTTTTAGATAATTTCTGATGTATTTTACTGGGATACTACTCGAAGTTATTTTGTTTGTATGATTTTTGCCATATTCGCTAACTACAGAATATGCATTGTTTAGATCTTCACTATAATAAAGGGAATTCTTTGATAGCAAGTTACCTACAGAATTAAATATTAATGTTTCACATCTATTCTTATTGTCTATAATACTTGTTGTGTTAAAACCATATTTTAAGGAAAAGTATTGCCCTACTTTATTGTTTAATCCATACTGAATTACTTTTTTTACTTTGTGTGGTTTTTGTTCATAATATTCATATGCTATTTTCATTCCTGTAATATCTGTAATAGAGTCTAGAAGATTATTGCTATTATAAGTAAAATTTGTAAGGCCATCAATGGTGTTTATAGATATTAAGTTGTTATTATTATAGTTTAGAGTAGTAATGCTATCAGGACTATGTACTATTATTTTATTTTCCAGATATTCAAATGATACTTTATATAGATTTTTATCTATTACATTTTTGATGTTATTATTAGAGTCACGTTCTATTTTAATTATATTTTTATCTACATCTGTTATTTGTGATAAATAGTAAATATTATTTATATTGTTAAAGATCAAGTTATTTGAATTTTTATCTTTCATTAGACATTTCTCAGCAGTTTTTTCTATTGTAAATTCTAGACCATCTTCATCTTTATATAACTTACTTTCTTCATCTTTTGTAAAATAGTGAATTGTGCCATCATCATCTTGGTATTCTAAATATTCAGTACCTGCTATTGTTATTTCTTTAATAGTTTGTATTAAGTTTAATTTATAACCTAATCCATATTTTGTTTTTTTATTTAATACTACATCATTTATGTTATAAACTAGTTGAATATTTACTGGTAACTTGCTGCCTATAGTCCTTCCTATATCAAAAATACTAGTTAGATTACCATTATATGTATTTATATAGGTAGAACCATTATTAAATGTTTGAGTTTTATAGTCTAGATAGTTTTCTAACCCATTTTGATTTCTGTAAACTATTTTTAAAATTGCTTTCGGAGAATCTCCTTGAATGCTATTATTTTTAGAGAAGAATGCTGGATAATCATCATCTATATATGTTTCGTTTACTGATTTTATTATTATTCCATAATTTGGTGTGTCTTGATACCATTTTTTTACTAGACTAGTAATAGTGCCAGCAGTGTAAGCTGCTGAAAGATGATAATTATCTATGCTACTTCTTGGACATTCTAATAAAGCTTCTATTCTATTATCGTATTTATCATGCATATCATTCCAATTAGCATTTTGTTCATCCCAATTTTTTGTTACTTTATGAATTTCTGCTAAAGGGGTTGTAGAGTTTTCATTATCCACTACATTTCCTGACTCGACATATCCTATTAATTCAATTCTTGCATCAATTATCTCGCTACCTGTACCTATTTCTGGTAAATCAAATTTTATTAATGTTCTGTTTACAATATCTTGTCCATTAACTCTCTCTACTCCTGCTTTTAAAATTGGTTGATTATTTTTATCTATTCCTGTATCTCCTGGATAAATATAGGTATCATATAAACCTTGTGTTTGATTTTGATTAGTAATAGTTGGGTCTATATATACAGGGTATTTTATATTTTTACTATTTAACCATTCATTGTCTAATATTAAGTCAATTTCATAATTATCATTTACTTTTCTTATGTTATAAAAAATATTATTATTTCTATTACCATTTGAGTCTTCCATATAAGGTTTTTCAATAGTAAATATTGTCTGGTTATCATTATGTGCTATAATGGTTTTATTTTTTTCTATTAAATCTAAGTTTGTTTCAATTATAAATGTTAATTTTTTATATTTATTATTTTGTAGTATTATTGTTTCTTTTATTTTAGTAGGTAAAGTTTTATATTCTATGTTAATTCCATCTAGTATATTGTTATAAGAGATATTTTCTATATATTTGTTATTTGTTCTTTGCTTTTTAATAATTGATTTATTAGAATTTTTTAGTTTTATATCAAGATAGTTATTTTCTCTTGATATTTTCATTAATGATTCTATTCCTTGTTCTTTAAATGTTACTTTAAAGTCATTATTTGTGTTTGTGTAGCTTTCGTTTTTCTTTATTAGGGTATTGTCTATTTCTTCATACTTACCATTTTTCTTATAATGAATATCTTCGTTATATACTTTGGCAATTATTGTTCCATCTTCTCTTAGAAAGTGTTTTTCTCTTTTTTTCTTTTGTTTAACAATTCTATTTCTTTCATATAGCCACCTTCTTTACTTTACACGTTTCCATATGTATACAGTTAGATATGGTGGCATATTATTATGGGCTATATTTTTTCCTATTCCGCCTGTATATAAGGGATTTTCTTGTGGTCTTGCTCCTCCTGCGCCAGTTTGCAAGTTTATAGCTCCGCTTCCGCCTGTTGAGTTTATGGTTAGAGGTATTCCTGTAACATAGATATTTCCATGATTGTGATTTGGTAGTTCATCTATTACAAGTTGGTGTGCTTCTTCTCCGACTATTTCTTCATTTTTATGATTATCACCTGCTGATAATAGGAATCTATCTTTTATTTGTTCCCATTCTCCTTTAAAAATGGTACTTGGGTTTATGTCGTTTACAGACATATAAATTGATCCTACTGGATATATTACATTGAGTATACTAGCAGCAGTTATTTGAATATTTTCTGCAATTATACTCTTTACTGTTAAGTTACCTTCGCTATCCAGTTCAAAATTATTATCCTTAGAAGTAATACATGTTGCATTTAGATTATTGATATCTAAATTTAATTTGTCATTTTCTTTTGTAAATGAGTTTATTATTTCTTCATTCATCTTTTCACATCCTTCTGTGTATTGTATGAAGACTTTATGATATGAAGTATTGAAAATATAATATGAATTATTAATATTTTTTATTTAGATACTGATATACATAATAAAAAGACTGATTCTTTTCAGTCTTTAATTTAAATAACTATAGTAAGTCAACTACTACAACTTGTACTGTTGTTATTATCTGCCCACGTTATTAATTCACGTTCTAGTTTGTTTACAAAATCACTTGAAGATTTTTTAGTAAATGCTGCCATACTTACTATCATAAATATTACTAGTACAGAAATTATCAATAGTCCATATAATAATGTTGATATAGCAAATGCTCTTTCATTTAATATATTCATTTAATACTTTTATATTAAAATTATATCACTTTTTTTAAAATAACTATATATTTATCACCATATTTTTTTGATTTTAAACTAGTGTAATTATTGTTGGTTGGAATTTTGTTTAAATTATCACTTTCACAAACAATAAGCCCATCTTTATTTATTAGATTTTTTTCTGTTATTAAATCTATTGCTATTTTTAAATAATTTGTATTATAGGGTGGATCTAGAAAAATTATATCAAATCTTTCTTGCCCTTGTTCTAATAAGTTTAATGCTTTTATAAAGTCT
The DNA here is from genome assembly GCA_949840855.1 of uncultured Bacilli bacterium. Lineage (GTDB taxonomy): Bacteria > Bacillota_I > Bacilli_A > RF39 > UBA660 > UBA2730. The sequence goes on from CATKYP010000034.1 coordinate 7,881, forward strand.
TTGTTTATTAGTTCGTAGTCCTTATCTTTTATATTTAAGTTATTTAGATTTATTTTTATACATTCTATAGCTTTTTTATTATGGTCAACAAAAAATACCTTTGTTGCTTTCATACTTAATGCTTCTATTCCTAAATTACCGCTTCCAGCAAATAGGTCAAGAACTATTTTTTCGTCGATAGCAAATTGAAGCATTGCAAATAGAGATTCTTTTACTCTATCCATTGTAGGCCTTGTTCCTTCTAAATTATGCCCTTTTAAAATACTACCCTTGTATTTTCCGCTTATAACTTTCATTTAAAATCACACTCATTAATTAATCTTTTTAAATTATTGTTTATTTCTAATATAAGAAGATTTAACTCTGCTTCGCAGTGTCTTGCTATTATATAATTGTTATTATTTATAATTTCTTTTTTTATCA